>CAUJEF010000018.1 GCA_963169515.1 Bdellovibrionota bacterium | reverse complement strand
GGTTGACGGTGAAGATTTATTAAAAAAAGCATTGATTCAATCGGATAAAATGCTTCATTTTCTAATTGAAATTTTTGATGAAAAATTAATTACAGGCGTTGCAATTCAAAGACTTCTTTCGACCATAGTCCGTGACATAATTTTAGAGCACACTCCATCCACTAAAATCATCCGCGATGGCGACGATCTCTACTGGGAAAATAAAAAATTAAATGTCAGCATTGCCACAAGTTCCCCCCGCTCTGTCATGATTCATTTAGGTGTTAATATCACTAATGACAGTACCCCTGTCCCAACATGCGCGCTTATTGATTTTAAAATCCCACACGTTGAATTTGCGAAATCAGTGATGGAATCTTTCTGTGCTGAATATGAATCTATAAAGACTGCAACCCAAAAAGTAAAATGGGTTAAGTAGTTATCTTTCTGATATCCCTGATCAGAAGCTGAATTTCCTTATTGCCGTTAAAATAATTCCACTGTGGCTGGGCCACCACATCGACAATATCAAATTCCTGAACAATATTTTCTTTGGGCGAAAATATAAGACCACTGATAGTAACCTGATCCTGCTTAAAGGTGTACTTTAAGTGTCCGCCAGAAAGCTCTTTCTTTTTATAGACATAGACATTCTTAAATAGAATATTCACCGTTGGAAAGTCCTTGCCAAAGGGCTCCATTGCATCGAACCATTTCATGAAGGTCCCTGTAATTTCGCCTATCTCACCCACGGCATCATAGGGCAAAACAGGCTGACCTTGAACCACGGGATTGGCCTCAAAAAATTCATTTAATTTTGTATCAAAGCTCGCAGCACAAGCCAGATCCAATTGAAATCCTGCCGCGTGTGCGTGCCCGCCATGTTTTTCTAAAACGTCAGCGGAAAAATTTAGAATTTTTGTCAAATCATAAGGGCTATCGTCGGGCGCACGAGCGCTTCCACTCACCTTGCCCTGATCGTTAATGGATCCAATAAAGCATGGAACTCCAAATCTTTGAACAAATTGAGTTGCGACCAGACCAATTACACCCTTATGGAAATGCTGTGACCAAAGCCAAACATATCCTTTCTGATCCATCATTTCTTTCAGTTCCATCGCTTTTTCAAGGGCAAAACTCTGATATTTTTTTCTGAGCTCTTGAGTTTTTAAAACCTCTTTCACCATTACCCGGGCGTCATTTTCATTTTCAACAAGCAATACATCTCGCGGTAGCAATGTTGATTCAATCCGGCTCAAGGCATTCAACTTAGGTGCAAAGCCAATAGCAATGTCCTGGCTAGTAAGGGGCCGATTCCACATTCCTAGTTCTTCCATTAAAATTTTAAGACCTGGTCTCTGGGTATGAGAAATTTTTAAAAGCCCGTGTTTTACCAAAACACGATTTTCATTTGTTAGTGGAACCATGTCCGTCAGCGTTCCAATAATAAAATAATCCAAGACTTCCTTTAAATTGAAATCCGTTTTTAACAAGCCCAAACGAGACATTTCTGTCTTTAATCCCAAGAGCAGAAAAAACGCTACACCCGCACCACAAAGATATCCCAACCCCGATGTACAATCCTTGCGGTTTGGGTTTACAATAGCAAAGGCCTCTGGCAATGATTCTGCGGGCAGGTGATGATCCGTTATTATCAAATCCACCTTACACTCTTTTGCCCTTAAAGCTGCTTCAAAGGCTGTAATCCCGACGTCGACACTTACAATGACTTTTACATCTTTTTGAGCTAGCTCCTCGACTGCTGAGGCATGTAGACCATAACCATCTGATAATCTTTTCGGTTGATAATATAGAACTTCACCGAACCCCAGTCTTTTAAACCCATCTACCAGAAGCGCCAATCCAGAAGTTCCATCCAGATCAAAATCAGCATATATAGCGATCTTTTCATTTTTAGAAAATGCGTCGATAATACGGTCCACAGATTTTTTAAGGTCCAACAACTCGAATGGGTTTTTTAGATCTTTTAACTTCGGAGACAAAAAATTATTTATTGCCTCGGTCGTTCGAAGACCGCGAGCGTAAAGCGTTTGCCAGATAAGCGATGGCATAGGGTATGGCGGCTCAGTGATCTCGCCATCTCCCCTCTGCTGCCATAACGTCATCACTCACTCGCTTATTTTACTGTTTTAAATTTTTCGAATAAAATGATCATTGGGGCTGCAATATAAATTGATGAATATGTTCCCAAAATAATCCCCAATCCCATCGCAAAGGCAAACTCTTTAATTACCCCTTGCCCAATAAGGTACAGTGTAAGCACCGAAATGAACGTCAACCCAGATGTAATGACAGTTCGGGAAAGTGTTGAGTTAATCGCGCGATTAATGATCCACGGCAAGGATTTATCTTTATATATAGCTAAGTCCTCTCGAATTCGGTCAAAAATCACAATCGTATCGTTAATCGAGTAACCAACAATTGTTAAAATAGCAGCAACGATTTGTACGTTGACTTCAGCATTAATTAAAGACAGCACACCCATCGTTAGCAGGGCATCATGAAATAAACATAAAACCGCTCCTGGAGCATAGTTATAGTCAAATCTTAAGGCTGTATAAATCAATATCGCAAGAAGACCATAAAACAATGCTAAAATTGCATTTCGCTTTAATTGTGATCCCACTTGGGGACCCACGTTATCAATTCTTCGAAATTCTGTATTTTCCTTCCCAAAACTTTTAAACAAAACCCCCTCTAAAGAAGTTGTTAGAGCCTCGAGCTGAATGTTTCCCTTTTCATCCTTTGGAACCTCTTTATGATCAAATCGAATAATATATTCGCTCTTGTCACCGATACTTTGAAGTTGTGGTTTAAGACCTGCCTCTTGTAAAGCGTCACGGACCTTACTCATACCGACGTTATTTTTGAATAGGACTTGAACCTCAGAGCCTCCAGAGAAATCAATTCCATAGTTAAGCCCCTTCGTCATGAACAAAACGACACTTGCAATAAGCAGGATTACAGAAACTGCACCAAAATACTTGGCGTTTCCCATAAAATCGAAATCGTTGTATTCATTTTTTGTAGAATCTGCTTTAGTTTTTTTTGCTTCTTTAGACATGGCGCCCTCTTATACCGATAATTTTTTAACGTGAAATTTGTAGATCAAAACTTCAACAATGGTTCTGGTCATAAATACAGCGGTGAACATCGTTGTAATAATACCAATTAGAAGCGTTAACCCAAACCCTCTAACAGGCCCAGTTCCCAAATACATCAAAATAGCGGATGTTGCAGCTGTTGTCATATTTGCATCGACAATTGCACTCATCGCCATATTGAATCCCTGTTTTGAAGCCTCGACGATATTTAAATTTTTTCTAAGCTCTTCACGAATACGTTCATAAATAATAACATTTGCATCGATTGCAATCCCCAAGGTCAAACCAATCCCCGCAATACCAGGTAACGTCAATGTTGCGCCAAACGAAACCAACGCGGCCAAAATTAAAAATCCATTTGCCACAAGTGCCACAACAGAAATGAAGCCCATCGATTTATAGTAAACAATCATAAAAATAGAAATAAGAAGAACACCCCATATAATTGCATTTTTTGCAGCTTTAATCGAATCCGATCCCAGCGTCGGTCCCACAGTGCGCTCTTCAAGCTGTTCCAGTTTAGCCGGAAGTGCTCCAGCCCTTAAAGCCATGCTTACCAAATTGGCTTCTTTCATTTGAGCATCATAATTCGTACCACGACCGAGAGTGATTCGTGCGTTGCCACCACCAATACGCTCTTTGATGTTCGGAGCTGTATAGACAACATCATCTAACACGATTGCAAGTTGACGATTGACGTTTGCGCCTGTGATATCGGCAAATTTGTTTCCGCCCGCCGTGTTGAATTGCAGGCTGACTTCAGGCGCACCGTATTCATCATAAGACGTTGATGCAGATTTTAAATCGTCCCCACCTAATCCTAGACCTGTTTCAACAACGTATGGAACTTTGGCTGCATTCATGCTCTCCGCATTTTCAGGTTTAGAAAATAGCAATCTCGTATTTTTGGGCAGATCTTTTGCCAGATCTTCGTTAATTCTCTTCACGTATCCACGGTACTTCATTGTATCAAGGGAATACTTCCCTGCGCCCTCTGCCTTTTGGATTTGGTCCGATATTTTTGCCATGTCGACATTCTGGGCCACGATCATAAATTCAAGTTTTGCGGTGCGATTGATCAGTTCTTTTGCTGTTGCAGCATCTTTTACCCCAGGCAATTGAATTAAAATGCGATCCGTGCCCTGCGCTGTAATGGAC
>CAUJEF010000017.1 GCA_963169515.1 Bdellovibrionota bacterium | reverse complement strand
AAAATAAACTTCCTCTCTGGAAAAATCACCTGTGCTTCTTGTGCGACAGCCCACCTCTGAGTATCTGTCAATTTCACGTGTCCCCTAACCGTTGCAGAATAGGCCAGCTTCGTTTTTGGATTCACGTCAAGAACCGCACTGTCGCCTGTTACCCGCGAATCCTTCATTACCATTACAACATTTTCGTCAAAAAATGCAGAATAATCTATCCCTTTAAATCTCGCATTATCACTCTGTAAAACAAAAGTGTTGCCATCCTCTAATTTCTTTTCTGCGCGAACATCTTTAAGGACCTTAATTTCGTTTTTTGCAAGAAGCGTAAGCATACCGACGCCCGTCAAAACAATTGGTCCCTCGCCCTTTTGGCTCGCTCCGAACATCTTTATATCTGTATCACAAGAAAGTGTGCGATCACTTGATTTGTAAACAATATGATCTGTGTTGATAGTATAGCCGCTGGATGTTTCGGTCACAACGTCACCAGAAATTAATATGTCTTTTTTATCGACTTCGACTTCACCTTTTGATCCGGTAACAACATAGGTTACGTCAGAATTTCCAAAAATCCTCACTTTGACCTTTTCGAGAATCAATTTTCCAGATTCCTTCAAGGTGTAAGCTTTGTCCGCCCAGAGTTCCCATTCTTTGTTGCCCTGTTTCAGTTCGACAAGGTGCACTCCCTCCATCGCTTGTTCTGTTTCGGCATTAATCTCTGCAGGTTTGATCAGTTCGCTTTTTTCCGCACTTTCCTTCTGAATTCCAATTATTTTCGGCGAGAAGACCAGGATTTCAATCGACAACCCCACAAGCACTACGGGTATCAGAACTTTATACATTCGACGGCGTTTCAAGGTTCTCAAGGTTCCAGGTTCCTTTTTTGAAAGACTTTCGGTTCAAGCTCGCAATTTACCCAATTATCCAAAAAAAGGAACCTGGAACCTTGATCTATTCTACATCGAACGTGGACCCAATGGCACTAAAATCTGTCCTCTCGGAACTGCCGATCATTCGGTTCTTGGGGAAATACCTTAAAATAGACGCGACCAATCTCTCGTCCGTCTTCGGTCTCGACCTGAACTCGCCATTTTCCAGACGAATAATTCGATTTTGTAGCAAAACCTCGAAAGCCTTCTTCACGGCCGCCGACAATTGCATTAGCGATTCGATCTTGAGATTCCCAGTCACCAAAATCGTTCTTCTTTAACCAATGAAAGAATACTTTATCTTTGAAACCCGTCGGTGAAAAAATCCGAACAAAGCAATTGATCTTGTCCCCTGGTTGCGCATAAAAATTTTGATCGCCTTTTTGCCAAAAAAGCCACCAAGGACGATCATATCTAAGAACATATTGGCCATTGTCGCGAGCAACTTCGTGGTAAATTCCCATATATTGAACTGACAAAGGCACTGGCGGCAGAAACTTAAAAAAATAAAGCAAAAGAAAAATTATACCAATCGCTGCAGGCGCACCCAATACACTCTTCATTAGATTTTGAGCTGGCACACCCTTTTTAACTAGCACTTTAAAAACTAAATATACGACGATGCCGCTTAAAATTACTGCCAAAACCAATGGAACGACGCCAATGAAACCCATAGCAATCGGTACGATATAGGAAAAATATGAAATCAAACATAGACCAAAAAGTAAATATTTTAACCATGGCCCCTGCTTTTGAAAGTGAGGTAATTCATTAGCCAAAAGAATCACAAAAAGAAAAAGCATAAAACCAAAGGAAACAAAAAACGAGCTACTAACAAAATAAAAGAGTGTGTATGTGCTGAGCAAACTTCCAAAAACAAAATGGAGTATTTCATTATTATACCTCCATAACTGTGACATTTTTCCAGTCGGATGAAAAAGGCCTGCGTATTCCAGACTTCGGTAACTCAAGATTATCCCAATTAGGAACAAATAAACTGCCTGTTGAACGATTCCGAATAGATTGTCAATTCGTCCAAGCGTGACAATATCGAATACAAATCCTGCCACAAAAAAAGTGGCCGGAAAATATCGCTCGTATTTCAGTTTATATTGCTGAAACTGTACCTTTAGCTGCTGCATCTGATGTCCTATCGACTCTTTTCGCCCGTAATTTTATCTAGTCCCACAATATTATTGCCTTTTTTCCGTCTCATTTTGAATCAGCCGATCAAACGCAGCAATAATAAATTAAATAAAGTTTTCTCAAGTCATTTCCGATAGTTAAATATAGCATGAAATCTGTATGGTTTGTATTTTCAAACGAAATAGTAAGCGGCCCTTACACGGCTGAAAACATTGAGCTCGGTCTTACCAAGGGACGCTGGAGTACGGATAGCCTTATTTGGTGGAAGGGGCAACGCGAATGGATCACCATTAAAGAATGGAAAGAAAATCTTCCTCAAATTCAAGAAGGCTTTAAAAGCAAAGTTCAGCGTTCAACATGGTATGTAGAGTTTTTGGGAGTACAAAAAGGCCCTCTGTCATGGATTGAGCTAAAGGAATTTATAATGGTGACTCGAAACATTGCCCAGGTGCGAATGTGGACAATGGGAATGAAAAAATGGGCTACTGTTTATGAGATGCCCGAAGTTGCTAAGCAACTCGATATCACCCGACGCGAACATCCACGAGCGCCAATCCAAGGCGAAGCATTTGTGAAACGAGGGGCTGAAGATTTTGTTTGTCATGCCGCTGAAATTGGAGAGGGTGGAATGGGACTTAAAAATGTTCCACATTTGATCAAAGGCGACGTCGTTTATGTTACCCTTAAAAGCCCACTACTCGTAAACCCGATTCAGTCCAAGGCAACTGTTGTCTATACAGGTAAAGGCGGATACACCGGATTACAATTTGAAAATTTGCATGCAGAATCACGCGCAACCATTATTGACTATGTTCGCCAGTTCTCAAATGCAGTCGACACTTCAGATGTCAAGGCCGTGGCTTAGTTTTAAAACTGGCTCACATGATTGTTGGAAAAAGGTCAATTTGAACCAAAAGAACTAAGACATCCTGTCTTTGAATCCCGAAAATTTGGCCATCCGTGGCCAAACCTATGGCGCTCGCCATAAATGGCAAGCGTTTTCTGGATTCCTAAGAACAGGGACCCTTTATGCTGTCTTTTCTAAAAGCACATGATTGTGATAGTAAACATAGAGCTCGATATGGTCTTTTA
>CAUJEF010000016.1 GCA_963169515.1 Bdellovibrionota bacterium | reverse complement strand
ACCGGACGCTTGGTGCCTGACACCCTATTTTATTAATCGGACATCTTCACCGTTATAATTGACGTCAACTTCTGTTTTAACTACGGTGCCACCGCGGTAGTGAATCCACATATCAGGTTTTTTATCTGAATTTCGGTCAATTTCTTTACGGCGAAGCTCCCCTTTGTACCAATACTTCCAAATATTGGTTTTGCCATCGGATTGAACCTTCTGTAACAGCTCTCCTGATTGGTCATCGTAGTTACTGATTACATCTACCTTGCCATCGTAATCTAGATCGTATTCGGCCTTGACAACCACCTTGCGCTTAAAATGCTTTGCCAAATCTATTTTTCCATCACGATTCAAGTCAAACAACTGCATAACGAGCTGCCGCTCTCCAGCAGCATCCTTTTCCTTTTTGAATAAAACATACATGATTGGCTGATCTTTTTCCTGTGGCTCTAGCTTTTCAATCACGCGATCTGTTCCATCAACTTTTGCATACCCATTTAAAGTTAACTTTGAGAAATCAACATACTCGGATTGAAAGTTTTTTTGTATGCTCGCGTCGGCACCCAAACATAAAAGCAAACCAATTAAAATATTCATATAATTAGCCTACCAGAGGCAGAAATTATAGGCTATAAAACCACATACTTTATTACCTTAATCTAGGGATGCCGTGGACTTAACCAAAGAACTGAACCCAGAACAAGCAAAAGCCGCACAAGCGTTGGACGGACCGCTTTTAATCCTCGCCGGCGCAGGGTCCGGAAAGACAAGGGTTCTAACCTACCGAATCGCAAATTTAGTAATCCAGGGGAAGGCCGCACCCGAAAGCATTTTAGCTGTGACGTTTACAAACAAAGCCGCACAGGAAATGAAGCACCGTGTACTTGAAATCTTAGACAAATTCAATGTGACCTATTACTCGCCGCCGTGGGTTGCCACATTTCACTCATTTTGTTCTGGCGTTTTGAGGTCCGATATTCATCGATTAGATTACGATCGTAATTTCACAATTTACGATCGTACCGATCAACTTTCCATGATCAAAAAAATATTTGACCAATTAAATTTGGATACAAAGACCTATTCACCAAAGATTTTTCTGTCAAAAATCAACGATTCAAAGTCCGCCAGCATTAATCCCGCACAACTTAAGGATGCAGCAGTTCACTCTGTCGATGAATTGATTGCCGACGTTTACGCAGTCTATGAAAAGCAGATGAAAGAGGCCAATGCCCTAGACTTTGAAGATCTGCTTATTAAAACGATCACACTCTTTGAAGAACATTCCGACGTGCTTGAAAAATATAATCAGATGCTACGTTACATCCTGGTGGACGAGTACCAAGATACAAACGCCATTCAATATCGCATTATTCAACTTCTCTCAAAGGCACATCGAAACATTTGCGCCGTCGGCGACGAAGACCAGTCAATCTATAGTTGGCGCGGAGCTAACGTCCAGAATATTTTAAGCTTTGAAAAGGATTTTCCAGAAGCACGGGTAATCAAACTTGAACAAAACTACCGCTCGACAGAAACAATTGTAAAGGCAGCGTCTGCTGTAATTCAAAACAATGTCACTCGAAAAGAAAAAATCTTATTTACTAAAAACAAAAAGGGCGAAGATATCGTTGTGCGCGAATTACCTGACGAATACGCCGAGGCACGATGGGTTTCACACAACATCACTTCGCAAGTTGAGCGCGAGAATTTGGCCTATGCTGATTTTGCGGTTTTCTATCGAACAAATGCCCAGTCCCGGGTGCTTGAAGAAGAACTAAGAAGCAAGCGTATTCCTTATCAAATCTTGGGTGGAGTAAAATTCTATGACCGTATGGAAATTAAAGATTTAGTTGCATACCTACGTCTTTTGATTAATCCGAAAGATGACATGGCTTTTTTGCGCGTATTAAATGTTCCAGGCCGCGGAATCGGAAAAACATCAGAAAAGAAAATCATGGATTACTCTCTCGATCAAGGCTTGTCTCTGCTCGAAGGCTCTTACAAAGCCATAAAGGAAAAAGCACTTCCCCCCAGCGTTATAAAAAAACTAGAAGACTTCGTTTTATTAATCACCCAGGTAAAAGAGACTACGGTTGGCGCGAAACCATCTGAAATATTTCAGCAAATTTTAGATCGAACACATTATGTTGAATACCTTAAAAGCGAAAAGCCGGAGGACGCATCTTCGCGCATCGACAACATCAGCGAACTATTAAATGGGATAACACAGTTTGAACAAGAGCGCGGGGAAGAAGGCACTCTCTCTAATTTCTTAGAGCAACTCGCGCTAGTCAGCGACGCAGACAACGTGGATGAAAACTACAAAGGTATCAAAATGATGACGTTACATATTTCAAAGGGCCTAGAGTTCCCTCAAGTATTTATCGTGGGGATGGAGGAAGGACTTTTCCCAAGCGCGCAAGCAATTGATTCGCTCGACGTCCTTGAGGTAGAAGAAGAACGTCGACTTGCCTATGTAGGAATGACTCGAGCCCGACAAAAACTTCATTTATCATTTGCCCGAAAGCGACGGCAGTGGGGGCAAGAGCAATTTAATCCCCCGAGCCGCTTTTTAAAAGAAATTCCAGAAGAATATGTTGAAACATCCACTTTCTTCGCACGGCCAAAGGCTCCTGTCTCGAATTACAGTTTTAATCCCGGCGACATACAGTTTGATGATTTCCCTGACTATGACCACACCACTGAAGATGAAACTTGGAAAAAAGGAATGAGAGTTCGCCACCCCACGTTTGGAGTTGGCACCATCTATAAAACCGAAGGAAATGGGGACGACAAAAAGGTTGTTATTGTCTTCCCAAATCAGACATTGAAAAAGTTTATTATCAAATACGCTCGTCTAGAGCGAGTTTAAATTCTTCGCATCTTTTAGCGAGTTCCATTCCTCAAGATAATCATCAATATCCATAGGCTTTCGAATAACAGACGTGTCAGGGTCAATGTACTCTGCGTGGACGCCATCAAATCCTTTGAAGTTCCATACATCCCCCTTGCGTTCGACCAAAAAATTAGGAACCATTGCGGTCTTGCCGCCGCCATGAGGAATATCAATAGAAAAATTCGGCATTGCAAGACCTGAAATATTTCCCCAAAGCTCCCGCTGGATTTCTAATGAATCTTGAATTGAAGTCCGCAAGTGATCTGTGCCTTTTGAAGGATCACACTGAAACATATAGTATGGTTTTGCTCGCAGTGACAGCAATCGTCGAGATAGCGCTTGAATTATTGCCGGATGATTATTAATGCCATTTAAAAGGACCATTTGGTTCATCACAGGCGTACCGTTATCCACTATTTTTTCAACAGCTTCCGCAGATTCTGCCGTCAATTCTTTTGGATGATTGAAATGAGTCATAAAAAAAATAGGTTTATATTTACGAAAAATCTGCACAAGTGTATCGGTTACTCTATACGGATTTACAACGGGCATACGACTGCCGATACGGATAATTTCGATGTGGTTGATCCTACGTAGATCTTTAAGTATATCCTCAATAATGTCGTCCGACACTGTCAGCGGGTCGCCACCCGACAGAATAACCTCACGAATTCCTGTGTGGGATTTAATGTAATCAAGCGCCTTTGTATATTCATCTTCGTTTAAAAAAGATTGATTGCTTCCGGTAAAGCGCTTGCGCGTACAAAAACGACAATAAACAGAGCAAAAATCTGTAACCAAAAATAAAACACGATCCGGATACCTATGAACCAATCTGGGATTTACAGAGTTACTTTCTTCCCCAAGCGGGTCCAGCATATCCTGAAAGCGGACGCTCGTCTCCTTGTAGTCTGGCGTTTGAATCAAACGAATCGGGTCCTGTGGATTTGTTTTTGATCCTAAAGTTGCATAATACGGAGTCGATCGAATTTGAAAAATTCCTGCCGAAGACTCAAAACCTCGCTCTTCTTCTGCTGAAAGTTCGTAGACCTTTTGAAAAGCAGAAAGAGTTCGTAATGAATTCTTCAGTTGCCAGCGCCAATCGGTCCAATCAGACAGGGCAATTCCTTCATAAGGCCCCTTGGGATTATTCTTTAAAAATTCAAACTTCATGACCGCTATTTAGCTGAAAATCGCGTGTTTTTAAAGGTTTAAGAATTAGAGCATTTTTGGGTTCAGATTCTGTCTAGACTCTCTACACGCCTAACTACCGAATTTGCTTTGATATTTGCTAGATCTCCGAATATCGATTTTATCAATTACAGCTGTCAACAAAACGCACACGCTTATTTTTGCAGAGAAACCGAGTGTTTTCAAATGTTTCCCCGTACTGTGCCAATGGGACCAATTCTTGGAGTACTGAAAGGGTGAAGTATGAATCGAAGGAGAAGGTTTATGAAAAAGGTTATCTTTAAACTAGGACTGGGAATTGTTGCTCTGATGGGGTTAACAAGTTTCAATCCATTTAGCGAACAACTTCGGCTAGCACAGATCGAAGGCAGCACAACGTATGCGGCAACTGCCCCGGCTACGCCTCAAATCCCATACCAACGGAGCCTCGGCGGCTGGATAGGTTCCCCTGGGTTTGGTTTTAAATCAGACACTGGAAAACAATATCGTATTTCAGAAATCAAGTACTCATCAGCGACCACGTCCCCTGATGCTTGGGATCTTGACAGTTTAGGTGCAAAATCAACCACAACTCAAACCGTAGAAATCTGTATTGAAGAGGTATCTTCAACAGAAGCCACTGTTTGTGTGGAAGGCACGTGTTCACACATTTCAAAAAAATGTGGCCCCGTTGACATTCGCATCGAAGATCTCGAAAAGGGTAACAGAGAAGTCTTGAACATTATCAATGTCGAAGCAAAAAATATCTTAAAAAATGAAAAAGAGCGGCTAAAAAAAGAACTTGTTGCCAAGAAAAGCAAAGAAAAAGACTGCGACTTTAAAACTGCTGATGGCAAAAATGATAACGAAGCGATTTTAGAATGTGCCCGCGAAAACTATGACACTTACGGTGATGACGACAGAAAGGCTCGCATAAAATATGCGAAAATAGCTAAAAAAGCGGTAATGGCAATGGCTCGCGATTCGGATACAGACCCAGAAGATATCCGCAATCTTATCGAGGATCTAGACGTTACTTCTCGCGAACCCGAGCTCTACAAATCGATCATGGCTGCGTATAAATATTCACGTTTTATGCAACCGACGATGTACGCATACGACTATCAGGAGCGTGAATTCAAAAGCGTAAATATACCTGAATACTATCAGCTCCAACTGGACGGTATTATGCAGCAAGCCGTTGATTCAGAAACTTATTATGGTGTTCGCGTAGATCCACAAATTTTATCTGATAAAATCAAAACTTTAAATCGCCAATACCAAATGACGTTGACATCATCCCTAGGTCAGCCATCAAGTGACCCATGGGGTATAACATCCGATGATTATCGTAACTTGCTATCGGATTACATGGATTCGATGCCAATGATCACGGGCCTAGGTGGCAATCCAATGTTTACTGAAACATACGATGATTTGAATAGTTTGATGTACCCATCGACTTTCAATAATCGTTTTTCTCGCTCTGGTGGAACACGACAGGATTTTTCTGGCCGTAATTTCCGTACATCCGACAATATATTATTGGATTCTTCAAACTGTTACGATTCCGTTATGGCATCAAACACCCGCTGTGGGAACTCACGTGGTCTTGATAATCTTGGGACTGGTGCCCGCGGGCGCGGCGGCTTAAGAAATTACGATGCGTGGCTAGACGCCGCTCAAAATGTAAGTTCGACTCGATCATCATCGGAATTTGGTTTTTTTAACTAAGAAAGTTTTATTGTCCGACCAACCTTAACCTTCTTCTTGCCCCGTGTTCAAACCACGGGGTTTTTATTTTGAACTTGGCTATTCGTGAATTATCGGAATTTTGGGAAGCGCCGGCAGACTTATGCCCTCTAGTTTTTCATTGAAATATTTTACCCATTCATCAATTTTAAATTGGAAGCTAATCAAAACCTCAGAGTACAGCTCTTCGGACTGAAATGCTCGGACTTCTACTCGCAAATCCACCCGCGGATGAAGGTATCGCGCCAATCCCAAGCCCCCTCCGTAAGTAAACGTGGAATAATCGTCACGCCCAGGAACGATCGATAGTTTGTTACCAATAAAAAGGCGCGCAAACGGGCCCCATGGCGACGGAAAGTTAACAAACTGCCATCGTAAAGAAGCCAATCCGATCCAGTGTTGGCGCGCTTCACGTCCCAATAAATTCACGATACCATCTAAAAACTGCTGACAAGATTGGCTGTTCGTTCCAACACATGTGCCAAGATGAAAACCTGCATTAAATCCAAGAGCGTATAAAGATTGGTCTTCAAATGCATTTCCAAGCTCTAAACCATAGTCTTTTATTTGTGGAACGTATGGCTTGTCATCCAATGCTTCCACGGATTGCAGTTTTGCATCGTCGGCAAACACAATTTGGAATAAAAAGAAAAATAAAATCATCGCTATGGTTCAAAAAACCCAGGGGTTTCCCCCTGGGCTGCAAAATACCGCTGTTAGCTTGTGAATCAAGTTGCCATACAAGCTGAATTCATGTTGCTAAAAACTAACCGCGGCTTTTGTTATAACCCCAAATGCAGTTTCAGACTCTAAACCCATCGCTCCAGCTTCAAATGCACTTCCCGGGAACAGCACTCCAGCATCTAATTTTAAAGTTAATCGTTCGTGCGGGCGATAATAGGTGCCCAGATCAAGTTCCATGCCTAAATCTTTTCCGCCACCCACAAATTGTTCTTTCGACAGCATGGCATAAACAAAGCGACCATTCATGCCCCATTTATCATTCCATTTCCAATGAGTGCCTGGAGAAATATAAATCGCATTCGATAAAAACTCTACATCAACATTTTTATTTACTTCAAGGTTTGTAAACGATCCTGTTCCTAAAATATCCCCGCCGCCCATAGAGTAATTAAATAGCAACATACCAACATCATAGTTGCGGTCTGCAAGATATCCTTCATATTTGGATGCAGAGCTTGAATCATTGCCACTAACAGAGCCCGCTTTTAAATTCCAATCCCAAGCTGAGCCCGGAGCTTTATAATTCAAGTCTCCGGCAACGGCAAAGCCCTCGATTATCACTTCTTCGCCGCCAACACCGTTTGTGATACCCGTGTTACCCGACTGATAACCCGTTTCAATTGCAAAAGAGAGATTTCCTAGTTTTTTAGCAACGTAGAAGTTAAAATCCTTCACATCAAGTTCAGAAGCCTTTGTGTTTCCACCGTATGGAGAAGCTGCCAACAAGTCGTTACCTGAATTTGTAGACGCTCTGGATTGGTAAAAAAGGCCAAGCGTTAAATCAGTGTCCAAATTCTCATACATAAATTCGACCATGAAATCATTGATATCGTCATCAATGTCGGTGCGGTCTTCACGGATTTTTGCAAGCATTGGAAAAATATAGAAGTTTCCAAACACAACTTTATATCCGACCAAATCTTTAACATCGAACCAGTGATCAAATTCCCCAGTTCCCGCATTATGGGTTAATCCCAAACCAAACTGGACTGGAGCGCGACCGCCGATGAATGAACCAAAACCCTGCGTCCATGTCAGGTAAAGCTCATTCACCTGCAATGTTTCCGATGGAACCGTTCCTGTCGCACCAGAATTTGTATTTGCGCCAGCGGTAGAATTATTCCCAAAAAATTGACCAAACTGTGAACCCAAGTTCTGCCCATTAAAAATATCAAACTTTGAGCGAACAGTAATTCCATCGCCAACAATCATTTGGGGTCGAAGCACTAAATGATGATTGAAATATTCCTTTTCTTGTTGACCAGAACCGACGAGGTTATTGTTTTTGATGAAGCTTGATTCCAACCGATAACCGCCTGTCCAATTCAAATCTGCGGCACTGGCTGCTAGCGAAGCAAAAATTATAAAAAATCCAAAAATTCTAGACATATAAGCCTCGTTATTCCCTTAATTTAATATGAGTTATATCAACGAAAACTATGAATTCAATAATAAAGTACCTGCGCAAATTGCCCAAAAATTCGTCATCACAGATTGCCACGGCGCTTTAATTCTTCCTCGAAGTACTTACCATACAAAGTCTCCCATTCCGGGCTTCCTTCGACAACTCCGCGCTTAAGAGAGCGCAGCTTGTCCCGAACAACATCATCAAGCTGGTCGATTTGCGCACAGAACTTGTCAACTGCCTGTCTTGCCAACCGAATCGCAAAGTCCTCGTCCGTGAATTCAACTAGGTCATCGCTCCAGATCCCATCAGCAACAACATGTGCGAAATGAGATTTCCGATCATCGGATAAAATCACAAAACGACTCCTTTATCTTTGGCCAAGCGTTTTTTAATTCCAACAAAGAGCTTATGCCGTTCCAATCCGGGCTGTTGCCGCTCAAGTTCTTCAACCATTCGATTGGCTTCAGCGTCTATTTGCTTCTCCTTATCAAACTCTTGACGAATCAACAGGCAGGCGCGTTCGAAAATTGTTCGCTCATCTTCTTTGAATGTTACAACTTTTTTTTCTTTCCACAGGTCGAAGATACCCTTCACCATTCGTTCGATTTGTTGGT
>CAUJEF010000015.1 GCA_963169515.1 Bdellovibrionota bacterium | reverse complement strand
CCCAGTGGTTGCTTTTCCCCATGGGGAAAGTTTGTGGCCTCAATAGTTCTGCGCAGCTTCTCTGCTTTAATTGCCGCACCCATTTTATCGGTGTGGGGAAGGATATAAACAAACTCTTCACCGCCCACCCGCGCGACAATATCATTGGCTCGGGCCGATTGCTGCAAAATTTTTGAAATCATTTTTAGAAGCACGTCTCCCATTGGATGCCCGTTTTGATCGTTGTATTTTTTAAAATGGTCAACGTCAAAATATATAACAGAAACAGGCATACGTGTTCTTCGCGATCGACTTATTTCTTCTTCCAATTTTTGGTTAAAAAAGCGCCGGTTAAATAAACCTGTAAGCGGATCTTTAATAGCCATATCGTGAATGTTTTTCTGCATAACAGCGTTTGAATGTGAAACTAAGAAAATTTGCACAAAACTGTCTAACAAGCGTCGCTGAGAAACATCGGTCAATTCCTTAAGAATAATAAAAATACCTCTGGGACCGGCATCATCTGCGATTGGCAACGCCAAATAGGCTGTCGTGTTAAAAAACTTCTCGACCAGCTGCTTTAACAATGGCGCATTATGCGGATCTTTGATCAAAAGCTCGGCAACTTCTTTTGGTTGATCCTTCAAATTTATACCAACATTTTTTACCTTTTCTTTATCCAGCAATGCACAATTTGTAACGACATAGGAAAAATAGGTCGGATAATAAGACAAAAAAATTATGGGAACACTACCCAACATTACGCTTGTATGATCAACAAAGGTCTGAATAACCTCTGAGATTCCGCGCGCCTTTGACATTTTTGCCATAAGGTTGTTAATCAGAAGCACCTCTTCCTTTTCTTGTGAAATTCGCGTGTTGAGCTGAGAAAGTGCTTTATTTTTTGTTTCAAGTTCTGCAAGAAGTTGTTCGTTCTCATATTGAAGGAAAAGTTTTTCAATCGTTCGATCAACCGTTTTTACAACATCTTCCAGGTCTTCAAAGGGCTTATGAAGATAATCGTAAGCCCCAAGGCGCATCGCTGTAATTGCTGTGTCCAGGCTGGCATGGGACGTCATGATGATAAACTGGATGTCTTGACTGACGGCACGTATTTTTTCAAGCAATTCTATCCCAGATATTCCGGGCATACGGATGTCGCTTAATACAACGTGCGGAGGTGATTTTTGAATGCGATCAAAAGCCGCCTCTCCGGTAGGAAAAGTTTCACACTGGTATCCCGCCTTTTTTAAAGCTTCTTCGACAATTGTGAGGATGCTTTCCTCATCGTCGACAACAAATACTGTGAAGTCCGTCCGTATACTCTTTATGTCCACTTGTTATGCTTTCAAAGTTGGTTTCCTAATTTTTACTCTAAAACCCTCACCCTCTTTTTTATTTTCAGTGGGTGAGACTTTGTCCTTTTTCGCAGCCAATTCTTCAGCTACCTTCTCAGCAGGCTCTATTTCCGTCTTTGTTGCCTCTGTCACGCTCTCCTTTGTCGACGTGTCCGGCTCAGATTTTTTTGCAACGTGAGAATACATAATTTCATCTGCAATTTTTGGATCCGTATCCTCTTTTATATCCAGCTGATCAGGATCTGAAACAGCTTTTTTGAATTTTGAATCAAGTATAGGAACCGCTCCAGTTTTAGAATCCGTGTGAATTACAATGCCTCTCCTTGTGTCAAAATCATCAATCGACTTTTCAAAAGAGCTTTTTTCCGGTTTCTTAGAGGTATTTGTGGGTGTTGTTGGAATTGGCGCCGCTGTAGATAAATTTAAACCCGAATCCTTTCTTGGTAGATCAATGGTAAAACAAGCTCCCTGTCCCGCTTCGGACTCGACATAGATTTTACCCTTGTGGTCGCGGACAATACCAAAAGAAACTGAAAGCCCCAGGCCTGTACCTTTGCCTGGAGGTTTCGTCGTAAAAAACGGCTCGAACAGCCGTTTTTTAACCTCGGGAGTCATGCCTTTCCCTGTATCCATCACTCGGATCTGTACAATATCCCCCTTGTCTTCAGTGTAGACGTGAATTTCTTTCACCTTCGTTTCTTCCATGGCGTGACCTGCGTTCATCATCAAGTTCAATAATACTTGTTGTATTTGGTTGCCGTTAGCCATGACCTGCGGAACAGAGTCCAAGTGCTTGAACAGTTTTACGCCCATAAGCGACAACTGATGATCTACAAGATCTACGGTCCGGCTAACAGTTTCATGGATATCCGTCGGGACCATTTCTGGTTTTTCTGCACGTGCAAATCTCATCAGATTTTCAACGATTTCTTTTGTGCGCCGAGCTTCTTTCTCAATCACGCTCATATGTTTAATAATGTCGGCATCTTTCACTTTTGATTTGGCAAGTTGTGCGTGACCCAAAATTCCCGCAAGAGGATTTTTCACTTCGTGTGCAATGCCCGCGCTGAGTTGACCAAATGCCGACATTTTTTCGCTTTGTACGAGTGCTATCTTTGAAGATTCAATTTGCTCATCACGTTCAATCAAACTTATTCTCATCTTGTCGATGCTTTTTGCAAGTTCGCCAACCTCATCACCTGTGGAAATATTGACCGGTGCTTTAAAATCACCGGACCCGATCTGGGCAGCGCTCCTTTGTAGTTCACCGATAGGATTTGTGATTTTTGATGAAATTACGAAAGCAAGCACCAAACCAATAATCAAGAATCCTAATCCAAATATAAAAATTGTGAGCATCAAATCGCGAGCCGCCTTCATTGCCGACACCATCGGAGTCGTTGCAACCGAAAGTAAGTTGGTTTGAGCTATCGATTGATAGCTCGCTACAATTGAATCCCCATTTTTAGCTTTGTATTCTCCGGTCGCTGATTGACGTTTTTGTTGGACGATTTCATTTGTAACCGGATCATCGTTTAAGATTTTTCCAATTTCATCTGTTTCAGGATGGCTTACGACGTATCCATCTTTGTCCAATATAAAAACCGTATTAAGGTCACCCTTATATTCCACAACCGCATCGGCCAAAAAATCCTTTTCAACAAAACCAATAACAATGTTTTTTTGAATTTTATTTGAATCTGGTGCTTTGACCTCTGCAAACATGGTTAACGCAAACAAAGGACTTCCGTCCCCATCTGCGATGCGTTGAACAAACGTAACCCCGGGTTGGTCTTCATACTGAAGGCTTCGGATAAGCGTTTCAGGCAAGCTCGTCGGCCACTTTGCAGCTGCACGCTTATCGTTAATCTGAGTCCAATCTGTGATCCAATCGCCACCCTTCATAGATTGGAGCGACACCAACAAGAATTCCGGCTGCTGTTCAAAAAGAATTTCGTTTAATTCATTTCCTTTGGATCTAATTTTTTTTAGGGACTCGCGCGTACTAACAAATGCCGCAAGTTTATTTTGGTATTCGACCATTCTTTCTGAAACGAGCTTTGCAGTGCTCGCAGAGAGCTTACTCGACAATTGCTTAACAAAGTCGAACTTGTCTTCAAAAAAAATTGATCGTGTCTTAAAAATCACTGCGCTGGTCGCGCCAACTAAAATGATCATCACGAGGATGAACATTTTCATGCGAATCGGTAAACGCATTTATACGTCCTTGTATAGTGTTTTCAAACTCCAATTGCTATCAGTTAACGGGAGCTGAAGGACATATAAGTCCCTGAACTTATTTTAATTTTAGGAAGTTATATAGAGCAAGGAAGACCTTTATTGCGCGCTGGGTCTAATCACTCTGACGGAGTAAAAGTAGCGCCCCTCTCCGATGGGAATTTGTCTCTTATTGTTGTGCAGTCGCTCAGAAAGATCATATTGGAGTCCGAGCATTTTATCGCCTTCTTTTATGTTTTTGAATTCGCGCTCAAGACCATAAAAACACCTTTGAGCAGAGCCATTTGTCTCAGAGATACAAAAATAGATCATCTTTTTTTTATCCTTATCAGACTGAAGTCGAGCTACAGAGCGGACAAGGAAACCCTGATCTGTCCGAGTTGTAAGCTCAAGCACGCCGTCGCCCATATCATTAGCAATAAATGCTTCAGAAAATGAAGGGTAAAAAAATGCCAAAAACCACAGTATTGCCAAACCTGACAAACAAGCTACCTTCCAAATTTTTCCAACAAACTTTTGCATGGTCTATCTCCCTGTCCGTAACAACTGCAACGCCAATACCCAGCCCTGCTCGCATGGAAGTGTCTAAAACCTATACGACTCTGAAAGTTCTACAAAAAAATGCCTGTTTTTGTCCTAAGACACACATACATTGCATCTGGAAAATTTGATGATTTTGCCATTTTGAAGCCTCGAAATAATTTTATATAAGGCACCGTGACCATAAGAAAATACCTTTTAATACTTGCCTTAATTTCTGCTTTTGGCTGCGGTCAAAAAAAGAAAGCTGCTCAATATGATAATTCTTTTGTCGGCCAGGTTCACGAACTTGAATCGCGGCAAGACAACTTTTACGCCTGCGATTACAAGCAACACACATTAAAATTAGAGATTGCTCAAGCGCTCGAAAAACACGATGCCGAAATCAAACGCTATTATAAGTCACCTTATACTTACCAATATAGCCCAGGCCAATATCACGAACTTGATACCTTCGGCCCAACAAAAATTTGGAAAACCTATAAATTCATCCAACAGCCAGATCAGTGGGCCTTCGAGCTTCAATCGTGGGAAGATCTGTACGACCAAATGAAAGCTATCGGCACAAGCCAAATCAAATGGGCTGAGCTATCGAAAAACTTTCAATATATACTTTCGAATGACCGCTGGAGAATTCTCGACGGCGCAAATCTTTTATTGGATGTAGGCTCGGAATTAGATCTCAGATCCATGATTCAAAAACTAGATCAGTGCATAATCGATCAGCAATGTGACCCACATACGTTTACTGAATCGGAGCAACGCATACTTACAGAATTTAATATTTACGCTCGGTATTTCGATAAACTATCTGACGCTACTTACGATGCCGCTATCGTAAAAAATTTGAGAGCAGAGATCTCAGCAGACCTTTGGAGATACTCTTTTACAAAATATAATAGGGCTTACAGAAAGGAAAACATCTTACATATTCCTGTTTACACAAAAGATTTTTTGATGGCTAAGAACGCCATCGATGAAATCGT
>CAUJEF010000014.1 GCA_963169515.1 Bdellovibrionota bacterium | reverse complement strand
CTCAGTTTATAAATCTGCTTTTCAAGGCTCAATATGTCTTTTGATAAACCCTGGCTCTGATTTTTCAATATTTTTGAATCGACATAAATCCCTAATTGCTCCATGGAATAGAGAACTGGAATCAAAGGAAGCTCGATTGTTTCGTAAACTTTAATACCGTTTTTTTCTTTTAGTTTCTCGCCCAACCTTTGCTCCAGCTGCATATGGGACTGAATTACTTGTGCCGGGGTTGGGAAATCCGGCAGCGTTCGTGCGAACATATCTTTATATACGGATTCAAAGCTTCCAACCTCGCCTGCTTTTACAACATAAGCCGCCATGTGATGATCCCAAACTGGGATTGGATTTTTAAGTGAAATATGTTTCCAAAATTCTTTTAAATCATGGCCCTTCCATTTGATTTGAAAGTCCGACAAAATAGAACCCAATTTCTCCATATCATCTTTTATGATGAACACTTTTTTTTGATCAGATAAAAAGACTCCCCGCTCGGTGTAAACACCCCACAGGGTATCGCCCTTACTAACTTCAGCTGCCAGTTCTGCAGCAGTCACATCAAGCTCAAGCAATAACGGCGCGCTGTCTGTTTCAACCCGCACAACTTCACTGGGTTTTATTTCGGGGGCTACTGGTGTTGCCGCAGGCGTGTCGCCCAAAATTTTTTTAGCAAATGTTTTGAATTCAAGCTCTTCAAAAAGCGCTTCCGTTTTGGGCCGATCCAAGGGCCTTAGTTTTAAATCGTCGAGTTTAATTTTCAAATCAAGGTCCGTCATAATTTTCACAAGCTTTTGCGACAAATAGGCGTTTTCCTCTGACAGTTTTATTTTCTCACGCAGTTTATCGCTTTTAATGCTTTCCAAATTTTTATAGATCCCGTTCAAGTCACCATGATCCAAAAGCAACTTTACCGCCGTCTTTGGACCCACTCCATCAACACCCGGGATATTGTCTGATGCGTCCCCCACAAGGGCCAAATAATCGATCATTTTTTCTGGCGGAATTCCCCATTTATCTTGGACGCCGTCAATGTCATAAACGACGTCTTTCATTGTATCGTAAAGTTTTACAAAGGGGTCCACAAGTTGCGCAAAATCCTTGTCACCGCTAACAATCATAACTTCAAGGTCATGTTTGCGCCCAAAGGTCGCCAAACTCCCGATCAAATCATCGGCTTCGACACCGGATTTTTCAAATATGGGAATACCAAGGCACTCTGTAATTTTATGGAAATATGGCATCTGCTGAGAAAGATCATCTGGCATTTCATCTCGATTCGCTTTGTAGCCTTCGTAAAGCTCGTCTCGAAATGTGGGTTCGGCAGTATCAAAACAGTAAGCTAAGTAATCTGGTTTGATTTCTTTTAACAGTTTTACGGTCATTGAAAGATAACCATAAAGCGCATTTGTAGGAATGCCCCTAGAATTGCTGAGCGGCCGTATTGCATAATAGGCCCTAAAAAACATATTTGGGGCATCAACAAGATAAAGCTTCTTCATAAAAGGTACGCCGTTCCCTTTTTTAGGACACGCATAGTCATTAATACAAAGTCATTCCAATGTACAGCTTAATGACTATGTGCACATCAAAAAGGTACGGCCTACCCTATTCGGCGGAGAAGACGAAGACGAGGTCGTTTTCTTCGACCAGGTCGAAACGGTCGCGCGCTTCGCGTTCAATAAACTGTGGGTCATTCGCTTGGCTGATTTGCATCCGTACGTTGCGATTGGCCTGCCCGACATCAATGATGTTATTTTCGAGCTTTGCAATGTCTTGGTTGAGCTTCCATATCTTAATTAAAGTTCCATCAAATAGTAACGCAACAAGAACAAAGACAAGACAAACGATCAACACCCGTCGCGGATTATTGAGAAAATCATTTAGCGCATCAACCAAATTTCGCAACATCATTCAATAATACCGACATCAAGAACAAAAAAAAAGGAAGCTTGAGCGCTTCCTTTTTTTGACTAGACCTTTGTTTTAAATATTACAACGGCAGACTGAAAGTTGCTGCGAATTTGTACTCAAGCGCACGGGCATCAAAAACTGTTTTTGTAGCTGACGATCCGCCTTGACCCTTCATAACAGCGCCTTCGCCACCCATTGGATCTTCAGTTTGAACACCGATGCTCAAAGAAACCCATTTTGCGACATTAATGTCTGTATATAAATCAGCCGTAATGCCTTCCATACGTTTTTGAGAAACACCAACCGATGGATCACTATACCACCAACCTTGATAATAACCATAGCTGCCAGCAACCGTAAAAACGTCGTTGATTGCATATTCAGCACCCAACCATTGGTGAAGACGGACGTATGAGTTACCTTTCTGAGCAACAGTTCCATCCGCGTTCAATTTCAATGACCCGTCATCATTTTTAGCATCTTTGGTTTTGAACTGCTGGATGTAGTAGCGTGGCATGATGTTGTAGCTCAAGGTTAATTTGTCAGCAGGCAATGAAAGCGTTAACAGCGGGCGAAGCATCAAGATTTGCCCTGCATCCTGTGATCCCTGACTGGTTGGAACGTAAGCACGCAACTGGCCGTTCACTTTAATTGGACCTAGACTTGTGATTGAAGAGTGAGACAAGCGAAATTGCGTATCGTAAAAAGTTGTCTCGCCAGTCGCTGTTTGCGCGAGACCTAAGTTTGCGTCAAATTCTTGTAATAAAGACACCTTTACTTTGTCACTCGCCTTATAATCGATGCGTGGGTAGTTATATGTATAAAGGGTTTCACCACCGGCTTTGCCGACTTGCCCGTCAGCGACTTTATCCAAGTTCATGGTGTTTTCAGTATAAAAACTGAGCGCCCATTTGCTAACCTTTGCAGCCGGAGCAACCGCTGATGCATTCGCAGTGCTTGTGGCATCCGCAGGTACTACGGCCTTTTCAACAATCGGTGCGGGAGCCGTTTTGACTGCGGTTATTTTTTTCTTAGCAGTCTTCGTAGCAGCAGTTTTTGCTTTCGAAGTTTGCTTTTTCTTTGCATCGGCTGACTGTGCAGCGGTCATCGCAAGCCCAAGCACCAACCCAAGCGTCAGTAACGTCCTCATGTAAGATCCTCCTCTTAATTCTTTCTTTTCCTAATTACTTAAATTTGTTTAAGAATGTGACTTCTCAAATAATTCTATTAAAGGCAGCAAAACCTATACCAAAGTCAGTGCCCTTAAAAGCCATTTCTTCGTCAAATTAAAGGCTTACGGAGTATAGCGTTATGGCAAAAACCACTCTATTTAATTGAGCTTTAGTGAAAATAATCCACTATTATTGATAGGTTATAACTGTTCCGGTAATACAATCACCGAAAAGACACAAATTGTCCCTAGTTTCAAAAAGTTACCGCTCCAAAAATTACCAATGGTTTAGTGAATTTTCAGGGTTGGCTAAATTCATTGCGGGTTGCAGCATAGATCGCTAAAACCATGTCCTTAGGCAGTTCACAGAAAGGTTCCAATGAAACACTTTTTAGCAGCAATTTTAAGTTTATTTTTTGTTACATCAACAGGCCTAGCCTCAATCACGACTTACCCAGAATGTTTCCGAGGAACGCTCACAAATCAAGATGGTAGCATCGAGCATGTCATTTTGATCTTTAGCTCAATCAACAGGGACCTCGCTTTCGTTAAAGAATTCAATATCGGAAAAAGATCGCTTGATGTTGCAGGAATTTTACTTAATGAAAATGAAGTCGTGTTCAATGAGAACAATGACTCTATCCCTGGCGGAAATGCATCTTTCAACATAGATATCTATCTAAAATTCGACGGCGATGTTGTTACAGGATATTTGAAAGAGTACCAAATGGAAGATGGTTACGGGGGGTTTGGACAATCAGATCCAAAAACGCTTCGTTCTTCGGGTACGTTTAACCTAAAAAAATGCACCGTCCGGACCATCGACCTTTGAATTGCCAAGGCACTATTTAACCGAGGCGCTGTCTAAAAGCCTTTGAACCCCAGAATTTTGCGCGACTGCCTAAATCTTCTTCGATTCGAAGCAACTGATTGTATTTTGCAGTTCGTTCTGCCCGACAAACTGATCCCGTTTTAATTTGTGAGCAATTCATCCCAACTGCAAGATCTGCAATTGTTGTATCTTCAGTTTCCCCGCTTCGATGGGACATGACGGTTGAATATTTTGCATCTTGGGCCATTTTCACAGCCATCCACGTTTCAGTGAGAGATCCGATTTGGTTAACCTTGATTAGAACTGCGTTGGCTATTTTTTCGTCGATTCCTTTTTTTATTCTTTTTGGATTTGTCACAAACAGATCATCCCCGACCAATTGTAGCTTTGAACCCAACGATTTTGAAACCGCTCTCCATCCATCCCAGTCATCTTCGGCCATCCCATCTTCAATGCTTCGGATTGGAAATTCCTTTGTCCATGATGCATAGATATCAACGACGTCTTGGCTTGAAATTTTCTTACCTTCCCATGTGTATTTACCAGAATCAAAAAATTCAGTCGCGGCTACATCAAGGGCCAAAAAAACATCTTCTCCCAATTTATAACCAGATTTTTCTACGGCCATTGATACAAGCTCTAACGCTTCTTTGTTATTTTTTAATTTAGGCGCAAATCCGCCCTCATCACCAACTGCCGTGGAATGGCCCTTGTCATTCAAAATGGACTTTAAGGTGTGAAATATTTCAGATCCAGAACGGATAGATTCACGAAATGTTCCACCACAAACAGGGGCAATCATAAACTCTTGAACGTCCAAACCATTGTTGGCGTGGGCACCACCATTAAGGATATTAATTAAAGGCACGGGAAGATAGTTTACTTCCTCACCGCCGATATACTTATACAGAGGGACATTTTCTTCCAACGCGCCCGCACGTGCGCTTGCCAGGCTTACCCCAAGGATTGTGTTTGCGCCCAGCGCGGCTTTGTTTTCAGTCCCATCAAGCTCTAGCAATAGCTTGTCTATTTTTTCTTGTTCAGTAACTTCCATGCCAACAATATGATTTCGAATTTTTTCGTGAACATTTTGGACCGCAATCAATACGCCTTTGCCATGAAAGCGTTTTTTATCTTTGTCCCGAAGTTCCAATGCCTCATGTGCTCCTGTTGAAGCACCAGATGGAACCGCAGCTCGTCCCGTAAACCCAGATTCTGTAGTCACTTCGACCTCTATCGTTGGCGTTCCCCGACTGTCTAATATTTCACGTGCGCGAACGGTTTTAATTTTACTCATTGTTGTTCCTCCGAATAATCTAGAGTTCTAGCGGGCGAGCCTGTCTGGCCGTAGCTATTTGTAAATCTGTAGGAAGTTCTATTACAAAAGTGGAGCCGATTCCAACCTGGCTTGAGACCTGAATTCGTCCGCTGTGCATTTCGATAATAGAATGGGAGATGGTTAACCCGAGTCCCGTTCCGCGGCCAGGCATTTTTGTTGTATAAAACGGCTTAAAAATAGCTTTTAATTTTTGAGGGTCCATTCCCCCGCCTGTGTCTGTGATTTCAATTTCAACTTTGGTTCCCTTTGGGCGGGTTACCACGCGGACCATTCCTGCGCCCTCAATGGATTGAACGGCATTATTTAATACATTCACCAGGGCTTGTTCAAGTCGAACAGGATAAACTGCAACATCACGATCCATAAATAAATGGGTTTCAATTTGAACAGATTTCGGTGCAGATACCGAAACCATTTTCACAGCTTGTAAAACAAGTGCATTGATATCTGTGTCCACTCGCACTTCTGCCTGCGATTGCGACCCTGTTAAAAACGAAAGGTCTTTTACGATATCTCGGACTTTTTGCAAACCTGTGTGGGCCTCTTTCACGACCTGTGGAAAATCGTGAATAATATATGCCCAATCCATCCGTCGCATGGCCTCTTTTACTTGCGGAGTTTCACGGTCCTGGCCAACAAAGATGGTCACCAACTGTTGTGCACGAACTATATAGTCACTCAAACGCGACAGATTGCTAGTCACATAGGTCAGAGGGTTATTTACTTCATGGGCGATACTTGAAGCAAGCTCAGATAATCCGGATAGTTTTTCGGAATAGATCTTTTCCCTGTATTGGCCCTCTAATTTTTCTTGCGCAAGTTCAAGCAATCGATTTTTTTCGATCAATTCACGATTTCTCAGCTCAAGTTCTTTTTGTTTCTTTTCAAGATCGGAAATCAACGAATGGAATAATTCGGGACGAATTACTTGTCCGACTTCTGCATCGGCAAATAAACTGTTTTGCGTTTGTGACCATGTCACGTCTATAACATTTCCGTCCCATTTCACGTCACAAAAATCTTGGCCGAAAAAAGTAGGCAGCGATTGCAACGCAGCCTCTATGTATTTTGCAACATAGGGGTAATCATAATTTGCAATGCCAATTTCAAATCTGACCTTTCCATTTTTCTTTTCTAGAAGTTTTAAATGTGGTTGTGGCGAAATAAAATAGGACAAAAGCCTTTCGGGTTGCGAAAAAATATCCTCAGGCGTTTTCATCATTTTCAAAACGCTATCGAGCACACCCCATGAACGAAGTTTTGGGCTGTTTTGTCCAATTTTTTCTACCAGGCTGAGGCTTTCTTCGGATGGGATCAAATGACCATAAAGGGTCTGGGCCGATTTTAAAAACTCTTCCATCTGGTGGGCTTCGACCCAAGATGATGGATCACGCAAAAATTCCTCTGGCATATCCAATCGTGAATACAATTGTTCCAAGCCAAACCGTTGTGACTCTAAAAAAGCTAAGACAGAATTGGATATTTTTGAACTGAATAACACGCCTATATATCTAGGGAGTTCATCGCAAAGATTCAAGTTTCTTAATTATTTAGAAGCAGAGGGGGCGACTTATCCACAGCAGTTGACCACAATATGTGGACAACCTTACTGAATGACGTCTGGTATTCCGGACCCTGGCACACTTCGCCCCTTTCCAACGCAGGGCTTCGTCTCCAAGAAAGTGATAACCTTACTGCGGAACAATCCTCCAAATCGAACCTTCATCAGTTGCAATGTACAGATTACCATCAGGTCCCTGTACGATCGAGCGCGGTCTTTGTGATGGCAATCCTGCATTTGTTCGGCTAACAAATCTATTTTGTTCATCAATTTGAATGATATCGACGCGGGTTGCGCCCATTACCCCCACAGCAAGGCGGCCGTCCCATAGTTTCCATTGTGGCCCATTTAAAAATGTATTTGGACCCGTTCCCTGAGAGTTGCCGGCATTATTATATGTCGGCCGCATCGCATTTGGATACAGATCCGTATCTGTCATGGACGTTAGAGTGCCTGGCTTATTTTGGACATAGCCACAATAGTTAGATGGGCATGATACTCCGTAAGGTCGTGGATCCCACCCGCCATTTCCACCGGCAACAATCGGTGTGATTTCGTCACTGTGGCCCGGTCCATGTTCAGAAATAAATGGCTGCCCTGTCGTTGGGCGAAACGAAATTCCCTGAACATTTCTGTGGCCGTAGGTAAAAATTCTTGGATCTCCACCATTAGGAGTATTATTTCCAGGTGCTGCAGCACCTGTCCCAGTTATGCGCAAAACTTTACCGCCAAGTCTTGTGAGATCTTGTGGAAGTGTACCATTGTGGTTGTCGCCTGTGGTGACGTACAAAAAACCGTCTGGACCAAAGCGGACACGTCCACCGATATGTGAGCCAGGTCCAGCAACTTCGTTGCCTTGGTATTTGTAAGGAATGTCTGTGACGATGTCCACCCTGTTGCTAACGGTTGTATACCCCGTATCTACGTTCAATTTTATCACTCGACCGGAATCAGGATTAGAAATATTTGAAAGCATGAATAAGTACAGTGTTCTATTTGACGAAAAATTCGGATCTATTGCCACTCCATGAGTTCCGCTCTGACCATTGCAAATCAAATCTGGCGCAAGAACTGCAGATCCGCTCGTACCAAAAAGACGAGCCGTACTGCCGTCCGCACGACGTACGGATAATCCGCGACATTTCTCTGTGTAAAGCATCGCGCCATCTGGGGTAAATGCAAGATCCCAAGGCGAGCTCAAGCCCGTCATAAAATCTGTTCGATTTAACACAGGGGCAACATTTGGGTTTGGAGTTGGCGTTGGGGTTACCGTTGCCGATGGCCTTGGGGTGGGAGTTGGCGTTGGCGTTGGCGTTGGGGTTACCGTTGCCGATGGTCGTGGCGTGGGAGTTGGCGTTGGGCTCTGTGCTGCACCCGAAGGATTTTGAGTAAACTGTAATGCTTTAAATCCCTGTCCGCAATTTTGAAAAATAAGTCCAAAACAGACTAAAAGTAATAGCGATGTAATCCAACGACATTTTTTGTTTCCGCACATAACATTCTCCCATGTATCGGAAAATGTTATCATTGATAATCACGCGTGCAACTAGATTAAGCTAATGTGTGCAGAGTGGCACATTAGGCCGCTTGATTTTCACCCTGGAACTTACTTCGCGGGAATGGAATTTTATTAGCCTCAATTTCGTCCATAAAGCTCGGAATATTTCCGGTCGGTTTAATTTCGCCAATCAGTTTGCCATCAGGGCCACGTTCCAGCTGGCCGATATCATAAATAGGGCTCAGCTTGTAATTTCCATTGTCATCCAAACCCAACACTTCTGAAATTGTTTGGACTTTCCGCGTTCCATCTGAAAAACGTGAAATCTGAATAATGACATTTACAGCGCTCGACAGCTGATGACGAATGACCTTTTCGCTCAACTTAGCGTCACCGCTCATTGCAAGACCCTCAAGCCTAACAATTGCATCGTCTGGAGAGTTTGCATGAATCGTACCCATGCTGCCGTTGTGGCCCGTGTTCATGGCGTTCATTAATTCTAACGCCTCTGATCCCCGCACTTCGCCAACAATAATTCGATCCGGGCGCAGGCGAAGCGAAGATTTTAACAAATGCTGCATTGTTATCTCGCCATTACCCCGCAGGTCTTCCTGACGAGTTTCAAAGCGCACCACGTGCTCATAGTCAATTTGCAGCTCAGACGAATCTTCGATCAAAATTATACGCTTTCCTTTGGGCGTTCTATTTGTCAAAACAGATAGCAATGTTGTTTTACCCGAACCCGTCCCGCCGCTGACAATTATGTTTTTCCCCAAAAATACGCACAAATCCAAAAATTGCGCGGCATCAATCGAGATTGCTCCACTCTGAATATATTCCTTCAAGGTCATTTTAGCGTTCGAAAATTTGCGAATACTAACCGTAGTCCCATTGCGCGCAATCGGCGGAAGCACGGCATGAATACGGGACCCGTCGGGTAAGCGTGCATCTAACTGCGGCTCCTTATCATTGATGACACGATTCACGCTTTGTGCGATCGAATTTACTGCCGCTTGAAGCTCATCTTCATTTGTAAATTGATGACTGACCTTAGTCAAAAATCCATTACGCTCTACAAAAATATTATGAGGTCCATTGATCAAGACTTCTGTCACTGTTGAATCTGCCAAAAGATCTGCGATAGGCGCTAAGAAGTTCTGAATCGCGGCGCTAAATACATTCGCCTCGTCAGACATGACTTACTCCTTGTCGCCAGCTAAAGCTCTTGATTTCTTGTCGTCAGAGTAGATAACGACGCGCCCTTCGACAGAAGTCTCCGGACACTGAAAGTTATAAATTCCATCTTTGTCTGGATTAATTGTAAATGATTTAATCTGACCAAAGTACGTCGCATGGCTTTCTTTAAACGCATCCATGATGAAGCTTGTGTTCTTTTCTTTGTCGTTTACGTTGACGACGTGAATTGTGTATTTGCCTCCCCTTTTCAAATGAAGGGTGGCCGGTAAAAACCCCTTGTCTGTATTCAAAACTACGATGTCTTGGCTATATCCTTGGCTTGGAATAATTTTATCTACAAAACTCAATGTTTGCTCGGCTGCAGTTTGTTGTCCCGCTGTCTCTGTTGACTTTTGGGTTTGCCTGCGGCGTCGGGATAAATCGATTTCCCAATCTGCAACTGCAGCTTCGCTAAAGAAAGTACAAACCAGAGCCAGGCCTAGAATTTTAATGAATGTCTTTTCTTGCGTAAAAGTCAGCAAACTCACGCGCGACCTCCATAGCGAGATACTCGAGTGTTTCGGTATCATACTGCTTCAAATGTCCAATTATTTTTTGAATATCCCCGGAACATTTATTTACCTTTGCCACAACTGTTTCGATCCGTCTTGTGTCATGTTCCAAGTCGTCAAACTTCTTCCAATCTTTTTGCAAAATCGGGTCAATCACGCCCATTGTGTAGAGCGCGTCAAACACTGCCTGCAAATCGCCCTGTAGAAGCATAGTGGTCTCCTGGTATCTTCTTGATACTTTTCGGAGATTTTT
>CAUJEF010000013.1 GCA_963169515.1 Bdellovibrionota bacterium | reverse complement strand
CTCTAATGACTCGCAACTGTTTTTAAAGTTCGGAGTACCCTCTGGCTGTATACATTCCTGAAGGGCATTCAAATGCACAATCATGGCAGTTGCCTCAAGGGATTCGACAAGGCGCTCCACCCTCTCTGTCGGGGTCTCAACGACCTGAGCAATCCCTAAATTTCCCATCAATGTGACATTCGGCGCAAAACGACGAATTTTTTTCCATTCTTGCCCTGCTATTGTATCGGTTAGTTCTCTACGTTGAGACCCAATACCCATCATCCAACCGCGCTCTTCACAGGTTTTTGCAAGCAATGTGTTGAGCTCAAGTCCCTGCGAGTGGCCCGCCGTCATCGAACTTACAAATAGCGGCGCCTTTAATTTTTTTCCTAAAATTTCAGTTTGAATTGAAATGTCTTTAAAATTGAATTCAGGAAGGGCTTCGTGTTCAAGAACAATGCGATCAAATCCAGCTAACCCTTCGGCTTGATTTTCGAAACGCAGAGCAATTTCTAGGTGATCGCGCTTCCGATCTTCAAATTGCTCTATTGTTTCATCCATAGAAAGTTACTATTTGGCAATGCTTTGTACGATGGCTTGAAATCCCTGAGGATCTCGAATCGCCATGTCGGCCAGCATTTTGCGATCAATGGTTATGCCAGCCTTATTCAGCCCATCCATAAATGTTGAATAGTTCATTCCAAACAAACGAACGGCAGCATTAATTCTCATAATCCATAGGGAGCGGAGCTGACGTTTTCGAACTTTTCTATCGCGATAGGCATACTGTAGCGACTTATCACCGCGCTCACGGGCGATTGTATAACTGCGGCTACCGGCTGAATAAAAACCTTTTGCTCGCTTTAAAAATTTATTTCTTCTTTTTCTAGTTTTTGGTCCACCACGTACTCTCATGATCTACTCCTAGAATTTTAGCAGACGAGACATTTCGCGCATATTCGCATCGTTTACGTGTGTCTGTCCTGTAAGTTGACGTTTTCTTTTATGACTTTTATTTACCAAAAGATGTCGTTTCCCGACCTGGCCTCGTTTAACTTTTCCGCTCTTTTTTAAGCGAAAACGCTTCTTCGCACCCGAATTTGTTTTTGCTTTGGGCATCGTACACTCCTTTAAGGTAACCAGGAGCTAATCGCTCAACCGGTATTTTACAAACCTGCTCAGGGTTAATATTTAATTAATGTAAGGAATTAGCAGCTCTTACCCTTCTTGTACATCTTTTTGTTGCGCTGCTTTGGCGGCCTTTTCCCTTTTCCGGCGCATAATGTCCTTTAATTTAGCGGGGTCCGGCGCCAACATAATGAACATTTGCTTTCCTTCAGTTTGAATCGGGGTCTCTACAACCGCGATATCCTTAAGGGATTCAATAACCCGCTCCAATAATGTTCGCCCCATGTCTTGATAAGCAATCTCTCGACCCCGGAATTTAACATTGATTTTAGCTTTATCGCCGTCCTCAAGAAACTCTCGCGTGTGCTTCAGCTTGGTATTCAGATCATGCTGTTCCGTGGTCGGTCGCAATTGAATTTCTTTTACCTTCATTTGGATTTGATTTTTCTTAGACTGCTGCTGTTTCTTTTTTTGCTCATATTTGTACTTACCGTAATCCATGATCTTGCATGTCGGCGGTTTAGCATTGGGGGCAACCTCAATCAGATCTAATCCCCGATCTTGCGCCATACGGATACCCTCTGCGACCGTCATTTCACCCAGCATTCCGCCCTCATCGTCAATCACACGGATTTTAGGCGCGTAAATCTCTCTATTCACACGAAATCCGCGGTCTTCCTTTTTTGGGGGACGGAAACCTTCTCTTTGAGCACCACCTGAACTACCTTCTCTGTTATTCAAACTCAATTACCTCCTGTTAAATAACTGTCTAATTTTCTTTCGCCTATTTCTTTTGAAATACCATTTATAAAATTCTCAAAACTTAAGCCTTCAAAGTTTTTGCCCGAACGGTGACGAACGGTAATTAGCTGTTGTTCGGCCTCTTTGTCACCTACAACAACCATGTACGGAACCTTCGCAAGTTGTGCCTCACGAATTTTAAACCCTAACTTCTCATTCCGATCGTCAAAATGCACACGCACATCGTTTTTTCTAAACTTCTCCAGAAGGCCTTCGCCGTAAGATTTGGAGCGATCAGTAATGTTCATAATTCGAATTTGTTCTGGCGCCAGCCACAGAGGAAAATGTCCAGCACAATGCTCAATGTAAAGTCCAATAAACCGCTCCAAAGAACCTAAAACTGCACGATGTAACATGACGGGCCTGTGGTCCTTGTTGTCTGACCCTACATAACGCAAATTAAATCTTTCTGGCGCATTAAAATCACACTGAATCGTACCCAACTGCCAAGGCCTGTCCAGAGCGTCAAAAAAGTTAATATCCACTTTGGGCCCATAGAACGCCCCATCGCCGGGACTTAATGAAAAATCCAAGTTCATTGCCTTTAGTGCACTTTCAAGCGCAGCCTCTGAACGATCCCAAATTTCGTCAGAACCAATCCGCTTTTCTGGTCGGGTTGCTAAATAAATTTTATACTTGGGCATCCCAAGCGTCGCATAGGCTTCATTCAACATTTTAATGAATAATTGAATCTCTCCTGGAATTTGATCGAAAGTGCAAAAAATATGGCCGTCATCTTGTGCAAACGAACGTACACGGGTTAACCCATGCATCACTCCGCTCTTTTCATAACGGTGCAGCCGACCAAAATCAGCCATTCTAAGCGGAAGATCTTTGTATGAATAATGATCGCTGCCGTAAAGTATGCAATGGCCAGGACAGTTCATCGGCTTAACTGAAAACTCCCTGTTGTCGATTTCTGTAAAATACATATTTTCAATATAATTTTCGTAGTGACCCGATGTATGGTACAGCTCTACGTCGTATATCATAGGCGAAATCACTTCGTCATAGCCATATTTTTTATATAATTGGCGCATATAATTTTGTAATTCATTGTAAACGACTGTGCCTTTTTTCGTGAAAAATGGACTTCCCGGGGACAACTGTGTGAAATGGAACAGTCCCATCTCTTTCCCAACTTTTCTGTGATCGCGTTTTTTTGCCTCTTCAATTCGAGCCAAATGTTCGTCGAGGTCTTTTTGATTTAGGAACGCTGTCGCGTAGATCCGTTGCAAGCTTTCACGTTTTTCATCCCCACGCCAGTAAGAACCCGCCAGTGACAGCACCTTTACTGTTTTTATTTGTCCCAAATGCTGTACATGGGGCCCCTTACACAAATCGAACCATTCGCCCTGTTTATAAATTGAAATTTCTTTTTCTTTAAATTCATTGATCAATTCGACTTTGTATTTCTCACCCATCTTCTTAAAAAGATCCAAGGCCTTATCAAACGGAAGAACTTCTTTCGTCACGGGCGTATCTTTTTTAATGAGCTCCTGCATTTTCTTTTCAATTTTTTCAAGATCCTCTGGGGTGAATGCATGTGGAGAATCAAAATCATAATAAAATCCGTCTTTGATTACTGGGCCAATTGTCACCTTCACGTCAGGCCACAAAGATTGAACTGCTTGCGCCATAACGTGCGCTGCTGAATGACGGATTACTTCCAGGGCTTGTGAGTGTTTCTGGGTTACAATTTCAAGCTTGTCGCTATCCTTCAAAATATGCCGCAAATCCACCAACTCCCCGTTTACGACACCTCCAAGGGTGTCTTGGGCTAAACGCGGACCGATCGATTGGGCCACTTCAAGCACTGTGGGAGCGTGGTTGAATGATTTTTTAGAATTATCGGGTAAAACGATTTGGACAGCCATTATTATGGATTAAAATGTCATGGTATTTTTAGATGAATAACGACTGATCATTGGATTAATTTTCCCAGATATCTCAGGAAATTGCAACATATGGAATATTGGTCGTACTTTCTTGTAAAATACCCTTTATAACGAATATATGAGCTCTAAGGAAATTTTTCCAAGCCGTTAAGAAGTTCAACAGAAACTTTTTTCCAATTTCGCATTTCATTTTTAAAGTCTACTGTAACAGTGGTACAACCATTCGCACAAGAGCCAAACAATAACATTTTCAGAGGAACGACTTTTTTATGAAATGCAGAACCCTTGCTGCTGTAGCTATACTTTTGCA
>CAUJEF010000012.1 GCA_963169515.1 Bdellovibrionota bacterium | reverse complement strand
CAACAACATCTTTTAGGTCTGCCTTAAAAATGTCGATTTTCTTGTTGCTCTTCATCTGAAGCTCTACGAGGTTTAATTCGCGCTTTGCTTCTTTAAAGTTTGCAACGAGCGAACATGCGTGCTTCAGGTGACGGCTCGCTTGCTCGAAATCGCCCAGCTGTTTTGCATAAAGACCCTTTACGAAATAATAGTAAGCGTTGTGTCGATCTTCTGGTGGTATTTTATTCAGTCCCGTTTCAATGGATCGAAGATGTTCTTCCATATTTTCAGCAGGTGATAATACTTTCGCCCATAGATGATACAAACGCATCTCGGACGTCGGCGGTCGAAGCTTCATCGCTTGTTCCAAAATGGCCAGTGCTTTTACAGCTTGATTCGAGCTTAAAAGGGACTTCCCTTCGTCAAATAATGATTCTGATTCCAGAATTTTTTCTGCTTCTCCATGTTCAAGCTCTTTAAGGTAATTTGCTTTTGTTTGTTCGTTGCTAAGAACTTCATAGGACTTGGAGATTTTTGCAAAAATAAAATTAGTGAGCTCTTTGATCTCTGTAGGGGCACTTGTACTTAATTTATCTGGATGAAATATCTTTGATAGCTCATAATAATTCTTTTTAATTTCTTTAATTTTTGATTTGGCATCCAGGCCTAAAATTTCAAATAGGTTTTGACCTTCCATGTCCTTTTTTATTTTTTGTAAGCGCAAGCGGTGCGAGTTTTCATCTTTTGAATTTATCGTTTTATCAAAAGCGACACTTTCAGTAATAATCAGAAAGTGAATGCATTTTAAAACGATCTCGTCATCCCATTGGTTTTTTGCAAAAAGTTGTTCCACGGATGAATTCGAAAGAGCTGTCTGCAAGAGCTTCGGGGCCTTGTTCATTGGATATAAATTATATATTGGAGAAATATCAGAATAGAAGGCGGCCTTTACAATGCGTTTGTCCATGAATGGAATATAAATTGCCTTCAACCACTCAGGCGTTAGTTTTGAAGATAACCATTCGCTGATAAATCGGAATAAGATATTTCGATCAATCTTTGTTTCCCCCTCTTTTGTTTCGAATTTTTCAAATTTCATTTCGTAAGATAGATTTTGAACCAGGCGTGAAAGGCGAAGGGCCAATTGCTCGGTGTTAATAATTCCGATGACGTGTGGACTGATCAAGTTGGAATCAACCAAGCGCTCGCCAAGTTTTTTTGTATTTTTCTGTGTAAGGACGAGATCGATTTCTTCGGGTGTGATATAGTTTTTGTCGATCAGTAAGGCGCCAAAGTAAGATTTTGGGTCGTTGATATCAACGCGTACGATCGCCCCATTTAAAAAGTGAATACTGGAGCGTTCTTTTTTCGGAGAGGTTACATGCAGAATTCCACTGATAGATGGATTCATAAGAAGGTTAAAGATTCTTGGCAAATCAAAACCGTGAACAGAATTTGTGTGGCTAATTGCATCAAGCTTTTCATTTGGAGATGCGTTCGGATTGAAAAGGAGTTCATCGAGGGGTTCGCCCTCTTGTTCGATCAGATCGCCAAGAGCATCATGAACAACTTCAAGTATCTTTTCGAGCGTAAACGGCTTTTCTAAAAAGTGCTTTGCTCCCGTTTTTTGGAATGTATCTTTGATGAAGGACTTGTCTTGATAAATACCACTCATAAAAATAAAGATGGCATTGGGTACGCTCTCTTTAATTTTTTTTGCTACATCAACGCCTGACATTTTTGGCAGCATACAGTCGATGATGAAAGCTTGGATTGGTCGGAGCTTAAGTGTAGAAAAAATGTGCTCTGGATGAGTGTACACAAGGGTGGTGAAGCCATCCTTTTCGAGAACCTCTTTGATCGCTTTTCCAACAGAGGCCTCGTCGTCTATGATGAGGATTGTTATTTCTTTTTTTTGCATAACTGCTGATATAACTATCGGAATCTAGTAGAAAATATGAAAGAAATCTGGACAAAGGATGAGCCTTGACGATGGTCAAATTGTAACCACATTTTTTAAGAAATATTTAATCGCAAATCTCGAGTTTGTTTGATTTAATAGATGCAGTTAAATTTTTTTATGCAGGAGTCTATAAACATGGCTAGGTTTACAAAACCCGTTACTGACGCAGAATTTGAATCCCAAGTTTTAAAATCAAATGTTCCAGTTCTTGTCGATTTTTGGGCAGAGTGGTGTGGCCCCTGCCAAGCCCTAGGTCCTAAATTGGAAGAGGTTGCCCAAGAGCTTCAAGGAAAGGTCCAGGTCGTAAAAGTGAATGTGGATGAAAATCCTGAGGCCCCGTCAAAATACGGTGTACGCGGTATTCCAACTATGATTCTTTTTAAAAACGGTGAAGAGATTGAACAGATTGTTGGAAATGTTCCAAAGGATAACATTTTATCTGTCCTGAAAGGTCACCTATAAAAGAATGCTTAGCGCTCGAAAAGTTTCTTAAAAAATAAATTTTCTTATCGAAACGCTGGATATAAGACCAAGGCACGTCATTGTTGTTATCATTATTGAACCACCATAAGACATCAACGGCAAAGGAATGCCGACAATAGGCAGTAACCCAATAACCATCCCAATGTTGATGAACGCATGCCAGAACACAATCGAAGCTCCCCCTACTACAATTAGCGCGCCAAACTTATCGCGTGCTTGCGATGCGATTTTTAAGCTAATCACAATCAATATTACGAATAAAAGTAACGTGGTTACGCTGCCGACGAATCCGTTTTCTTCAGATAGCACACTGAAAATAAAATCCGTATGATGTTCTGGCAGAAAGTTAAGCTGAGACTGAGTACCCTTTCGAAAACCCTTTCCAAAGAATTTGCCGCTACCGACGGCAATTTTTGACTGAATACTGTTATATCCTGCTCCACGGGGGTCCGTATTCGGGTCCATAAACGTGTGAATTCGGTTTTTCTGGTAATCCTTGAGACCAAACTTCCAAGTTACGGGGACTACAACAAGAATAACGGCCAAGGCTGTAATTAAGACATTTCGCTTTATGCCAACAAAAAATATAATGGAAAATGATGAAAATAAAATCATCATTCCTGTTCCCAAATCAGGCTGTTTCACAGTGAGTGAAAATGGAATCATTATCAGAATCAATGGAAGAATTAAATTCTTGAACCCTAGTCCATGTGGGTATGATTTTTGAGAAAATATTTTTGCCAAAAGTATAATCAAAATAATTTTCATTGTTTCTGATGGCTGATATTTAAAAAAACCAAGGTCAATCCAGCGTTTTGCACCGTAAAATGATTTTCCAATAATGGGGACTGCAGCAAGTGCCAACACGTTCAGTCCATACATCACATAGGCCAATTTTGATAAAATTTTGTAGTCAAGAATTGTTAGAATACCAAAGATCGAAAAGCCAGCGGCAAACCAAACTACCTGGGTCAAAAAAATCTGATCCAATTGGTTTGTGGTATTCTGAACGTCGTGGGTCGCGCTGAATAGGTTGATCAGGCCGATGATCGAAATAGCAACGATAACAAAAATCAAATTCAAATCGAATTTTTTGAAAAGTGTACGGTTTTCAATCTGGAGCGATTTCATTGCTTTCCTCGGGTTGGGGGACTGGTGGTGATGTTTCGGTTGCAGCAGCCGGCGTTCCATTTTTCTTATGGGCCGCAAGGTACCTTTCGACCCGTTCTTTTAGATATTTTTTTGAATATGCATCAAGAATATCTCGAGCAACTGGGCCGGCCCCGCCGGAACCTGAACACGAGTGTTCGGCAAGTACGACAACAACAACCTGCGGATCATCGGCTGGAGCATAGGATGCAAACCAACCATGATGTCGTTGATTGAGTGGGCGACTCTGGCATTTCTTGAAAACCTCATCTGCCGAAAGGCTAAATAATTGAACGGTTCCAGTTTTTCCGGCAAGCTCCACCCCCGGAACCTTGAGCCATTTTGCAGTACCTCGCGCACCATTTGCCACGTTGTACAAGCCTCGCTTAACAATGTCATAGTTTGCTTTGTCGATATGGACACTTCCAGAAACTGTTGGGTCAAATTTTAGTTCAGGCGTAATTTCTCTTAATAGTTTCCCATCAACATCCAGCATTTTACTTACGATGTGTGGCTGGTAAACGGGGCCATCATTTGCAATTCCTGAAAATACAAGTGCAAGTTGCAGTGGGGTCGTCAGGAAGAACCCCTGGCCTATGGCATTGCTCAAGTTTTCCCCGGGCTGCCACTCTTCCCCTAAAGTATTTTTCTTCCACTCTGTCGTGGGGACAAGGCCTGCGGTCTCGTTATCAAGTGCAATCCCTGTCTTTGCCCCTAACCCCAGCGCTTTGGCATATTTTGCGATAGTATCAATTCCGAGTTGCATACCGAGCTTATAAAAGAAAATATCGCAAGATTGTTCCAGGGCCTGAACAACATTGACCCAACCATGACCTTGCTTCAAGTGGCAGTGATAAGTTCGGCGGCCAAACTGATAGAACCCAGGACAAAATGTTGTTGAATTGGTGTTGATGACCTTTTCTTGTAGGGCGGCAAGTGCAACAACTGCTTTCAGCGTGGAGCCGGGCGGCTGGTGATCTTGAATTACTTTGTTTCGAAGTGGCTTAAACGGGTCGTTGACAAGAGTTGACCAAACTTTTGAGGAGATGCCCTTTGAAAACTCCGATGGATCAAAACTTGGGGAATTAATCCATGCTAAAACCTCGCCATTTTTAGGGTTAAGCACGACAACGCCGCCGATTTTTTGATTTCCATTAAACGCTTTGTAGGCGGCCTCTTGAATATCTTTGTCGATGGTTAACATAATCGTCTGACCGGGTTCGTAGTCTTTTGAAATGTCGAGGCTCCCAATGACCTGTGGAACGGATAGGCTTTCAATTTTTCGACCGTGAGCATCCACTTGCACGAAGCTTTGTCCAATTTGTCCGCGCAAATCATGATCCAAAGAGAGTTCAATGCCACTTTTCCCAATGAGGTCACCTTGCTCAAAATACTCTGATGGGGCGCGATTTTTATTGACGCGTGGAAGCTCTTCTTTTGAAATTTCGCCCACGTATCCAAACAGCTGCGCTCCATTATCTTTAAGCGTGTACGATCGCCGAATGGACATATTTACATCGAGCCCGGGGTAATCGATGCGTAGACGTTCGAGTCGAATGACTTCATCCCGGGATAAATTTTCTTTAATTAAAACGGGGCGGAAATCACCGCTTTTTCTTTTTTCAGACTTAACCTTTGCCACGATCGTCGGCGGATTTGCCTTGATCACGTCCCCAATTACTTCTGAATATTTAGTGAGATCTGTGATGTATTGTGGGGTCAGAAATACATCAAAGCCAGGCTCATTATCAACGAGAATTCGACCTTCACGGTCTAAAATCATTCCGCGGGGTGCAGGAACCTTTTCAATTTTAATTCTATTTCTATCAGAGAAGAACCGGAACTCACTGCCTTTATAAATTTGCAAATACCAAAGGCGTATAAAATATATGAGCGTAAGCAAGGCAATAATCATGTGAAGCATCTTGTAGCGGTGGGAGTATTCCTTTGCCTCTTCTGGGTTCGATAGATAATCAGCCATGGGTGACAACACCCGCATCATCGAGTTGAGAGTCTTTTAGCGGCAATATTGAAGTAAAGAGCCAAAATACAATTGGGCTTAAAACAATAAAGCTCAGAATTTCACCGAGCCAAGATAAAATCAGAAATCTTTGGATGGGATGTTCGTCAAACATATAGGAAAGGCTAATGTGCCCGATGTGGAACCATGGGATTGCCAAAATTTGCAAGAAAACGAAGTAGGATCGGCCTTCCCAATAGATTCGGCTCTTAAGAGCCTTAACGCCGATAAAAATTGAAGTTTCTAAAAGAATTAAATATCCTACGGGCATCACGGTCATGGTCTGCAGAAAAAATGAAGTAGTATAGATCAAGAGCAAAACTTCGACAGGCGGACGAGTGATGCTTACATACACCAGTGCGGCAAGCCAAATCATTGGCGTGGGCAGTGTTTCAAATAAATTTTTCCAGATGGCCGTTTCAAATGCTGCAAACATAATTATAAGCGTACAAAATATGGGGAAATACCAGCCTTTTAAATTGTTATCATTCATAACTAGTTTTTAACTTCGTTGTTTTTATGTTCTTCTTTCGTGAGCTCTTGACGCTCGTTCATTTTAAGGACGACAAAAACCTCTTCGATATTAATTGTAGAAACAGCAGGCTGGATAATTACAGATTGGGTAATGCCGTAACTTTTCTTTTCGACTTCAGTGACTGTTCCTATTGGGAATCCTTTTGGGAAAACTCCGTCAAATCCGCTGGTCACGATCAAATCGCCTATTTGGATATCGTCTGTTCTTTGCAAATATTTTATACGACATGTCGTTGGAGAAACACCTTCGAC
>CAUJEF010000011.1 GCA_963169515.1 Bdellovibrionota bacterium | reverse complement strand
GACTGACTGGCCGAAAAATCATCGTTGACACTTATGGCGGTCATGGAGCCCATGGCGGGGGTGCATTTTCTGGCAAAGATCCATCGAAAGTAGATCGTTCCGCCGCCTATGCTGGGCGCCATATTGCAAAAAACATTGTGGCGGCAGGTTTGGCAGAAAAATGTTTAGTTCAAATTTCTTATGCTATCGGTGTCGCGCATCCATTAAGTGTTATGGTAAATGACTTTGGAACTTCAAAGGTTGGATCAGAGAAACTTTCTCAAGCTGTTCAAAAAATCTGGGATTTGCGTCCGGCGATGATTATCAAGCAATTTGATTTATTGAAACCGCGCTATAAAGAAACGGCATCTTATGGGCATTTTGGTCGCGATATTTTCACATGGGAAAAATTGGACCGAGTAGATCACTTGAAAGATATTGTTAAGACATTGTGAGCACAGAGACCAGTTTAATCCGAAATTTTTCCATTATTGCCCACATTGACCATGGTAAATCCACATTGTCGGATAGCCTGATCACTTATACTGGCACTGTTTCCAAGCGAGAAATGAAAACCCAGTTCTTGGACAGTATGGATTTGGAGCGTGAGCGCGGGATTACTATCAAGGCGCAAACGGTGCGCCTCAATTACAAGGCCGAAGACGGGAAAACTTATATTTTGAATTTGATTGATACTCCAGGCCACGTAGATTTTACTTATGAAGTTTCCAGATCCCTCGCTGCCTGCGAGGGAGCAATTCTAGTTGTAGATGCATCCCAAGGTGTTGAAGCACAAACCCTGGCAAATGTTTATTTGGCGATAGAAAACAATCTCGAAATTATTCCTGTTATCAATAAAATTGACTTGCCCTCTGCCGATCCTGAAGGTGTGAAGCAACAAATTTCAGATACCATTGGTCTCGACACTACAGAGGCGGTTCTTGCCAGTGCCAAAGAGAACGTCGGGATCAAAGAAATTTTAGAGACGGTTGTAAAAAAGGTTCCGCCCCCTAAATCGACCTCTGACAAAGCCTTTCGAGCTCTTGTTTTTGATTCATGGTTTGATTCATACCAAGGTGTTGTAACGCTTGCCCGTGTATTTGATGGGTCAGTAAAAAAGGGCGATAAAATAAAATTGATGGCGACTGATAAAGACCATGAAGTTTTGAAACTAGGGTATTTTGCTCCGTTTGCGACAGAATGTCAGGAGCTGACTGTAGGTGAAGTGGGTTATTTGATTTGTGGTATCAAAGACATCCGCGATGTAAAAGTCGGCGATACGATTACGACCGCCAAAAATCCTGCTACGGAAATGCTCTCTGGATTTAAGAACATCAAACCCATGGTATTTTCGGGTGTTTTCCCGGTTCAAACTGATGATTTTCATAAATTGAAAGATGCTTTGGATAAACTTGCGCTCAACGATTCCAGTCTTGTGTATGAAACTGAAACTTCGGCGGCGCTTGGAATGGGCTTTCGTTGCGGATTTTTAGGGTTGCTGCACATGGAAATTGCCCAAGAGCGGTTAGAGCGTGAATTTAATTTGGATTTAATCACAACTGCCCCTAGTGTGGTCTATCAAGTTTACCTGACAGATGGAAAGCAACTAACACTGGAAAACCCAGCTGACATGCCAGATCCTGTTAAAATTTTAAGGTCAGAAGAACCTATGATCAAGGCCACCGTGTACACACCTGCAGAATACCTGGGCGCGATCATTAAGTTGTGCGAAGATAAGCGCGGTACGCAGATCAAAATGGAATATTTGAATGAAAAGAAAGTTATTCTTGAATACAAGTTACCGTTGAATGAAATTGTTATGGATTTTTATGACCGTTTGAAATCTATTTCAAAAGGTTATGCCTCTCTTGATTATGAAATTACCAACTACGAAGAATCAGATTTGATCAAAATGGATATTTTAATTAACTCGGAACCCGTTGATGCGCTGTCGGTAATATGTCATAGATCAAAAGCCTTTCATCGCGGGAAAGAATTAACAAAAAAACTAAAAGAAGCGATTCCGAAACAGCAATTTCAAATTGCTATCCAAGCATCCATCGGATCCAAGATTATCGCCCGCGAAACCATTGGTGCCCTTCGCAAAGACGTAACGGCAAAATGTTATGGTGGCGATATTTCCCGCAAAAGAAAACTTCTGGAAAAGCAAAAAGAAGGCAAAAAGCGGATGAAGCAAGTTGGAACCGTTGAGGTTCCACAGGAAGCCTTCCTCGCGATTCTCAAAGTCGAGGACTAAATGTGACACGTCCTATAAAAGACAATCAAACACCAATGAGGGGTTATACATTAGTGATATTTAATTTGAATAAGATAAAAAATTAGGGATATTCTGTGTTTATACCGCGCTGGCTATTTCAAATGAGGCATCATCATGGCTGAAGCAAAATCAAAAAAGGGCACATGGACAGAAGGATTTGGTTCGCTTGTTCTGGCCGTCGGAGTGGCTCTTTTTATTCGTTGGGCACTTATCGAAGCCTATGTCATTCCTTCGGGTAGTATGCTACCGACCTTATTGATCCGCGATCATATTTTCGTGAACAAATTTGTTTATGGGATACGCGTTCCTTTTAAAAAAATATGGCTTAAAAAATTTAAAGAACCTGAGCGTGGTGAAATTATTGTTTTTAAATGGCCAAAAGACGAAAGCATTTTCTACATTAAACGTGTCATCGGCGTTCCCGGTGATAAAATTTTGTATGAAGATGGAGTGTTGACTATCAACGATAAAAAAATTGAGACCGTGCCGCCCCCATCTCAAACGCCATTGAATTGGGTTCGGGATTTTGAATTATCTGGCGGCAAAGAAGAATACGAGTATTTTCAAGAGAACTTAGGTGCTTACCCTCACAGCACACTTTTGCGTAAAGGTTGGCCACATATGAGCATCGGCCCCATCACTGTTCCAGAGGGTAATCTGCTGGTGATGGGCGATAATCGTGACAATTCAAGCGACAGTCGCTACTGGGGATTCGTGCCCGAAGAAAATATTATCGGGCGGGCGATGTTTGTTTGGTTGAGCTGCGACGAAACGCTTCCAGTGCTTACATTTTTGTGTAATCCGCTCGAGCTTCGCTGGAAGCGGTTTTTCCACGTAGTGCACGCGCCGTAAGCATGAGAGTTCGTACCCGCAGAAGAAAAGTTATTTTCAAAACCTATCTGGAATACTTTTTTATCGCTATTTTGCTCGCAGCCGTCGTCCGTATGACAGTTATTTCGCCGTTTAAGATACCAACGAACTCCATGAGCCCCGCCCTTATTAAGGGTGATTTTGTATTTGCCTATACGCTCCCATTTGGAATTAAATTTCCGTTTTCAGAAGGCAAGATAGGCAATGCGATCCTTCCCAGTCGAAATGATGTGGTTCTTTATCGGTATGAGCTTGATAAAGAGTCTCTTTTTATCAAACGGGTATTGGGATTGCCTGGGGATAAGGTTGAAATTTCTCATGGAAAGTTGCTGATTAATGACGAACCTAGGATGAATTTGCCTTCGGAGGCAGGCATTCCGCCATTTTTAGTGCCTCAGAACTCTGTTTTTTTGATTGGCGATAACGCCGAAAAAAGTGACGACTTGCAATATTGGAGCATAGTCTCTAAAGAGCGAGTATTAGGGCGAATACAGTGGGTTTGGCTCTCTGTGGACCAACAAACAAATGCTATTCGCTGGGATAGATTTTTCAAACCGATCAAGTAAGTGATCAGTATCGGTTTCCACTTGTCTTAGGCAAATGGAGGTTGCTTTTCCATAGTAAAAAATAGTAGCATAAGTTTTAATGTCATTTCGGCACTTTCTAAATTTTGAAGGTCTTAGTCCGCAAAGAATCGGCTCTTTTTTTTCAAAGGTAGATCAGCTTAATTTTTACGAAAATATAAAACCAAATCACCATATTGTGGCGCACTTATTTTTTGAACCCAGTACGCGAACCCAAATGAGCTTTACCATGGCGACCATTCGTTGCGGCGCCCAGCCGTTGAGTTTTCCATTTGAAAATAGCAGCTTGAAAAAGGGAGAAACATTTCTGGACACGCTGTTAACGGTTCAAGCAATGGGCGTTTCGGCAATGGTGGTTCGTCATGGGTATCCTGAAAGCATGAAAGATATTTTAGGCGTAATTCAAATCCCTCTAATCAATGCCGGGGAAGGATCTTCAGGGCATCCGACGCAGGCATTGCTAGATGTTTACACTATTTTAAAAGAGCGTGGGCGGGTTGAAGGGGAGACGGTGCTTTTTGTTGGCGATGTCAGTCATAGCCGTGTTGCCTGGTCTAACTTTGGACTTCTGTCACTGCTGGGTGCAAAAATCGGGCTTTGCAGTCCCAAAGAATGGCTTCCTCAGTCGAAAAAATACAAATTCGAGTATTTTGACACCCTCGAAGATGGGGTGAAATGGGCTACAGTGGTTATGGCCTTAAGGGTTCAGAAAGAGCGTCATTCCGTTATACAAAATTTCGATATTAAAAAGTATCAAGTTAATGGTGACATATTGAAGAAAATAAAATCAGATGCAATTATAATGCATCCAGCCCCTTTCAACCGCGAAGTTGAAATTACGAATGACGTCTTGAATGACCCGAGATGTGTAATATGGAAGCAGGTTGCAAATGGCGTTAAGGTTAGAACCGTATTATTGAAGGAAATTTTAAAACTACAATGAATAAAGGTTTTTTAGTTTTAGAAAATGGAGCCTTCTTTGAGGGCGAATGGCTGGGCGGAAAGGGCCGCGCTGGTGAGGTCGTATTTAATACCTCTCACACGGGCTATGAAGAGATGGCAACAGATCCATCTTACTTTTCACAAATTATTGTTGCGGCAGCACCGATGCAGGGAAATTATGGTGTCGATGCGGCTGTTTGGGAATCTTCAAAAATTCACATACATGGGTTTATTGCACTCGAAATTCAAAATACAGCTCGCGAAAACACTTGGATTAAGACTCTCCAAAAACATGAAGTTCCGATTCTTCACCGGGTAGATACTCGAAAGTTAGTGTTGAAATTACGTTCTGCCGGGACCCCGTGGGGAGCGCTGGTACAAGCAGAGTCTGCAGAAGAAGCCCAAGTCCTTGCCGCCAAGCTAATAGCAAAAAACAAGGAAGTAGAGCTAGATTGGGCTTATCTTGTTTCCAGAAAGGCCGTTGAATACCGTGACGGCGACAATTCGTCCGGTCCCCGTATTGCAATTTTAGATTTCGGTTGTAAAGAAAATATCATTCGCGAAACTGTAAAGCGCGCCTCAAAGGTTGGAATTTTTCCGTCGCGAACAAGTTCGCGTGAGATTCGAGAGTTTGAACCTCATGGGGTTATTTTGGCGAATGGGCCGGGCGATCCAAAAGAAGTTAAGGTTGCGGTGGGCACTATTAAAGAACTTTTGGGATGGAAACCGATCTTCGGAATTTGCATGGGGCATCAGCTTCTGTCATTGGCTTTGGGTGGAGACACGTACAAGCTTCGATTTGGTCACCGAGGGACAAATCATCCAGTTGACGATAAACTTGTAGGTCAAATTTATATGACCAGCCAAAACCATGGGTATGCAGTCGATGCCAAAAGCCTTCCGCCAGACGTAGAAGTCACCCATATAAATTTGTATGATAATACGGTGGCGGGAATTCAATGTAAGGCCAAGAAATGTTTTAGCGTTCAATACCACCCTGAAAATTGCCCGGGGCCACGGGAAGCGACAATTTTGTTTGATTATTTTTTTAAGAGTTTAACATGATTTACGAACCAATTTTAGAACGCATCATTAGTCACTATACTCAAGACAAATACTCTCAAGAGGTACTTGAGGGGAAGTTAGAGTTTTTTGAAAAGATGATACCAACAACCGAGGAAAATACGGAGCTCTACGAGTTACGGATGAGTCAATTTTTAGATTGGTATTTATTTACGCGCAAACTGGGTGGCAAAGGTATAACTCCAATTCAGGCTGTCGTTCAGCGTGGTGAACTTGCTGTATCGCCAACGGAGCGACCGCTTTACGATAATCTTTTGAATGTTCAGCATGGGATATTTGAATTTGTGAAAGCAAAGAGCAGCGATGTCTACATTAAGGATATGTTTACCAAAAAAACGAATATCATAAAAAATTCACATGTCACAGCTGGTTTTAACAAGGACGAGTGCTTTGACGTTCGCTTGATTCCATATAATGAATCGTTTATTTTTACACGCGGTTTTTGTTTTCACCCACAAGAAGCAAAGAAGTTTATCGTTAGCGAAACAAAAAAATTAAAAAAAGGAACTTCCGATGAACGGGAAAGTTTGATTATGAAACTCAATCGTATGCGCGCAAAAGTGGACCAATACAAACACATTGGAGTGGGTCACATTTACTCGAATGAATCTACATTTAAAGTGTAGCGGTTAAAGGTGTAACTATTTAAGGTATAGCTATGGGAAAAGATCCTTCAATTAAAAAAGTTTTGATTCTGGGCAGCGGACCAATCGTGATTGGGCAAGCTTGCGAGTTTGACTACTCTGGCACCCAAGCTTGCAAAGCTTTGATGAAAGAAGGCCTGGAAGTAATCCTTGTGAATTCGAACCCAGCCACAATTATGACGGATCCGGAAATTGCAACGCGTGTGTATATTGAACCCCTCAAGTTACCGTTTATAGAAAAAATCATTGAAAAGGAACGCCCAGATTCCTTAATCCCGACACTTGGTGGACAGACAGCACTCAATATTTCATTGCAATTGCATAAGGCTGGGATTTTAGACAAATACAATGTGCGTATGCTCGGTACAAGCTCAGAAATTATAGAGCGTGCCGAAGATCGTGAAAAGTTTAAAAAAATTCTAGGCGAAGTGGGAGCCCGCGCTCCTAAAAGCTACATGGTTCGCGCCTTTGAAGAAGGTGTAGCAAAATCTAGCGATCTGGGGTTTCCAATAATACTTAGACCGAACTACACATTGGGCGGAAGCGGCGGGGGCATTGCCTATTCCCTTGAGGAATTTCAAGCCATGCTTCTTTATGGTCTTAACGAGAGCCCTACTTCGGAAGTGTTGATTGAGCAGAGCATTTTAGGCTGGAAGGAATTCGAACTTGAGGTTATGCGTGATAAAACGGGCACATTCGTTATTGTGTGTTCAATTGAAAATTTGGATCCGTGTGGAATTCATACAGGCGACAGTATCACGGTCGCTCCGCAACAAACACTAACAGATAAGCAATACCAAGATATGCGTGATGAAGCCCGCAAGATCGTCGAAAAAATTGGGATTGAAACGGGTGGGGCAAATGTCCAGTTTGCAGTTCATCCTGAAACAGGCGAACGAGTCGTGATTGAAATGAATCCGCGCGTGAGTCGATCTTCGGCGTTAGCAAGTAAAGCAACGGGATTTCCAATTGCAAAAATTGCAGCCCTTGTTGCAATTGGCTACCGCCTTGACGAAATTAAAAATGACATTACGAAGAGCACCCCGTGCTCTTACGAGCCTGCATTGGATTATGTCGTTACAAAAATACCACGATTTGCTTTCGAAAAATTTATAGGTGCAAAGGACGTTTTAAATACGCAAATGAAAAGCGTCGGCGAAGTTATGGCAATCGGTCGTACTTTTAAGGAATCTTTCATGAAGGCCATTCACTCACTTGAGCGGGGGGGAACAGGGCTAAGAGAGGTAAAGTATTCTGACCAAAAAATAGCCTATCCAAATGGGGAACGTATATTTTACCTTGCGCAAGCGTTCCGTGAGGGGAAAACTCTTCAAGAAGTATATGATCTGAGCCACATTGATTTTTGGTTCTTAGAGCAAATATATGATTTGGTCCAAATGGAAGACCAAATTCGAACAAGTGATTTAACGGAAACACTGTTGCGAAGTGCTAAGCGGAATGGTTTCTCTGATGTTCAGATTGCAAACTTACGTGGGACCGAAGAGACGTCTGTTCGTCTTCTTCGAAAAAAACTAAACGTCAGGCCGTCATTTCTTCAGGTAGACACGTGCGCTGGCGAGTTTCAATCAGAGACCCCGTATTTTTATTCAACATATTGGTCTGTGCCTGAGACGCGGCCTTCGAGTAACATAGTTGCGGTTATTGGCAGTGGACCAAACCGAATTGGTCAGGGCATTGAGTTCGATTACGGTTGTGTGCGCGGCGTACGCGCATTTCAAAAAGAAGGCTTTCGCGTTGCGATGATCAACTCAAATCCTGAAACTGTATCCACAGATTATGACACATCAAATGAACTTTATTTTGAACCGTTAACCCATGAATATGTACTTGAGGTTTTAGACCGCATTCAGCCAAAGGGTTTTTGTCCACAATGGGGTGGACAAACCTCAATCGGCCTCAGTGAGGGATTGATTAAAGAAGGTTATAAAATTTTAGGCTCATCGATGGATACAATTGATCTTGCAGAAGATCGTGGTCGATTTACTCAAATTTGTCGTGAACTGCAATTGAGGGTTCCGCTTTCGAAGATGGCGACTACGCTTGAATCTGCCTATGGAGTAGCGAACGAGATCGGTTATCCTGTTTTGTGCCGCCCTAATTATGTTATCGGCGGATTAAGAATGGAGGTAGTCGAATCTGATGAAGACCTTGAAGGATATTTTAAGCGTAATGCCGCTTTTATCAGTGAAAAAAGCCCAATACAAATTGATGAATTCCTAGATAGTGCGCTTGAGGTGGATGTGGATCTTGTCTGTGGCAAAAACTGGTCCATTGTCGGTGGAGTGGTCGAACACATTGAAGCGGCTGGGGTTCACAGCGGCGACAGCATGGGGGTAATTCCCCCGCAACGACTTCGAGACGAAACCTGTGAAAAAATTGAAAGTGTCAGTAAAGCCCTAGCTGAGAAAATGAATGTTCTTGGTCATATTAACCTGCAGTTGGCAGTGAAGGACGATGAAATCTATGTTCTTGAGGCTAATCCGAGAAGTTCTCGGTCAGTTCCTTTTGTTGCAAAAGCAACTGCGATCCCAATTGTGGATCTGGCTGTAAAAGCAATGCTCGGTAATGCCCCAGATAAAGTTTATAACTGGAAAAGTGCCAAAAAAGTGAGTGTAAAGGGCGTCGTATTCCCCTTTAACAAATTTCCAGAAGCCGATTCCATTCTTGGTCCAGAAATGAAATCAACGGGCGAAACTATGGGGCGTGGAGATGATTATGCCGAAGCCCTTCAAAAGGCTTTTGTTGCAAGTAATGTGAGGCTCCCAATGTCAGGAGAGGTATTCTTGTCCCTAAGGGACAAGGATAAAAAACCAATGTTGAAAATGGCAAAAGAGCTTATTCAAATGGGATACACGTTATCTGCAACTCGCGGCACAGCTCAGTTTTTAGGAGATCATGATCTTCCATGCGTTATTGTACGTAAAGTTTATGAAGGGCGCCCGCATACGGTAGATCGTATACGCACAGGCAAAGTCAGTTTTGTGATCAATACCACGTCTGGTCGAAAAGCCATTCTGGACAGTTTTGACATCCGTCGAAGCTGCATTGATTATTCCATCCCATGTGTAACAGAGAGCGATACGGCCGAAGCGTTATTGATTGCAATTCGCAAGGCGCGAACCGAAAAATTTTCTGTGGAAGCGCTTTAAAATATGAAATCAATATTGAGCATTCGAAATTTAAATAAATCTTATTCTCGCGGAGCTTTTCAAAAAAAGAAAGCAGTACTGAGGGGCGTTTCTTTTACGTTACCCGAAAAAAGTTTGACTGGATTCCTGGGATCTAACGGGGCAGGTAAATCTACGACAATCAAATGCCTGCTGGGATTGGTTACGCCAGACTCCGGCGATATTCATTTTTTTGGTGAACAGCCTCTTTCTTCACGGGTAAAAAGTAAAATTGGTTTTTTGCCTGAAAAGCCACACTTTTATGATCATCTTACTGGTGAAGAATTTTTGTATTTTTCTGCTCAACTGGTAAATGCGCAATCAAAAAAACAAACTCAAATGCGTGTTTCCGAAGTGCTTGATATCGTTGGTTTACGAGATGCGGGGAAGGTCTATATACGTGAATACTCTAAGGGTATGTACCAGCGCATTGGTATTGCACAGGCAATTATTCACAGCCCAGAGCTTTTAATATTGGATGAGCCAATGTCGGATCTAGATCCGCAAGGCCGAACTAAAATCAAAGAAACATTAGAATACATTAGATCTAAAGGAATGACGATTATTCTTAGTAGCCATCTTCTCCATGATATTGAAAATTTATGTGAAAATATTGTTATATTAAAAAACGGAGTAACCGCTTACGAAGGAAATACAAGTCAGTTTTTAGAATCGATACAAGCGGGATATAATTTGTTTTTTGAGGACGAAGGCGTCCGCAAAACACTTTTTTTTGAAAAACTTCAAGATCTACAGCGTGAAATAGATAGACTTCGCCAAGAAAAGAAAAATATTGTTGGTGTAAATCAGAAAAAGCCATCCCTTGAAGAAGCGTTTGTGAATTTGGTAGGGGCCCAAAAATGAGATCAATTTATTTTGTTGCTTTGAATACATTTAAGGAGCTCACTCGAGACAAGACGTTTTATGTCCTTTTCGTGTTTGGAATTTTCATGCTGGGGTTTAGCATGGCACTGGCTCAGCTTACGGCGACTGAGCAGCATCGATTGACGGTAGATTTTGGGCTGACGGGGATTCATTTATCAGTTGTAGCACTCTCTATTTTTGCAGGCAGTACGTTGGTTTTCCGCGAGCTAGAGAAAAAAACAATCCTGTATCTTTTAAGCAAACCTATCAGCCGTGGCCAATTTTTGATTGGCAAGTTTTTAGGACTTTTTGTGATCAACTTCATTACCGTAGCTGCGTTGGGTGCCATGCTTGTATTTTTATTTAAGGTGATTGAATGGCAAACAAACCTTGTGTTTTATAAAGCATTGTTTGGAATTATTTTGGAATCTATCCTTTTGCTCTCAATCACACTGTTTCTGGGCGTTTTGGTAAGACCAACGCTTGTCGTAACTGTTTCTATTTGCTTATTTTTGATTGGACACTGGATGAACGGTTTCAAAGCCCTTATGGTCGATAGTTCAAGCACAGCCATGAGAAAGCTGAGCGAATTTCTACCTTCATTCCTTCCAAATTTGGAAAACTTCAATTGGCGCAATCATGTGATAGAAAATTATCCAGTTACAATGGGCGATGTCATGAACGCATCTTTGTATTGTATTTTTTGGTGCATGATTTTTTTCTCTTTGTCCTATTTCACATTTAGGAGAAAAGATTTTGTTTGATCAGTTGTGGGTATGGGTGGGTATCTTTTTTATCTTCGGATCAATCTGGGGAAGTTTTGCAAACGTCGCCATTGTTCGAATTCCCCAAGGCCTTAGCGTTGTTGCTCCACGAAGTCGATGCAATGGATGCAAGACCCCAATTCGCTGGTTTGATAATATCCCCATCCTGTCTTGGTTTATACTCAAAGGGAAATGTCGAAGCTGTGGGCAGAGCTTTTCGATCCGTTACCCGCTTGTTGAATTGTTAACCGGAGTTCTATTTGCACTGGCTTTCTATTCAGTGGGATGGAAGTTTTATTTAGCAGAGCTTCTTATTTTTATTTTGGGTCTGGTAATAGTGTCTTTTATCGACATCGATCATTTTATTATTCCAGACAAGATTAGTTTGCCGGGAATAATTATTGGCCTTGTTGGAGCGACCCTTAATCCTGAACGCGAGGTACTTGATGCAATTATGGGTGTTGTTTTGGGTGGCGGTTTCTTGTGGATGATTGCTTATGTGTATTACATATTACGAAAACAAGAGGGCATGGGCGGTGGGGATATTAAACTTCTTGCCTGGATGGGAGCGGTTTGTGGTTGGAGAGCTATTCCATTTATAATTCTTTTTGCAAGCATCGTCGGAAGTGGCGTTGGGCTTTTTAATATGAAAAAAAAGGGACTCCAAACGGTTATTCCGTTTGGGCCCTACCTGGCGCTTTCTGCGCTTATTTATATTTTTGCGGGCCATACTATTACCATGTGGTACCTCAAAATATTTTTCCCGTGGCTAGAATAGTAAGCATCGGCCTCGACCTGGGTCCTGTTTCGCTTCTAACTTCTTGAAATTTAAGATGAAATGATCTGATCGGTTTGACTCTACGAGTCCCTAAAGATTTAATTAAAATTGGGACAATAGGCAGAAAGAACACGGATGTTTTTCGGACGAAAAAAGTTACTCGGACTTGATATTGGCTCAAGTTCCATAAAAATGGTAGAACTTGAGGTTTCAAAGCGCCAGTCAAAGCTGGTGTCGTTTGCCATTGCGCCAACCCCACCGTCAGCGATTTCTGGGGGCGAAATTTTAGACAATACGCAAATCTCCCAGGTCATACAGGCTTTGCATCAAACCATTAAAACCAAAAGAAATATGGTTGCTACTGGAATATGGGGAAATGCCGTCATCGTTAAGAAAATTAATCTTCCGTCAATGGAGCTCAGTTTGTTGGGCGAACAAATTCGCTGGGAAGCTGAACAATACATCCCATACGATGTCCAAGAAATTAATTTGGAATATCATATTTTAAAGAGCCGTGCGGCCCCACAGGGAACAATGGATTTACTGCTTGTTGCGGCTCGAAAGGATTTAATATTTAACTATGTTGAATCAGTGGAACTATCCGGGGTTCAATGTACCGTTTTGGACGTCAGCGGCTTTGCGCTTGCGAATTGTTTTACTGCGAATTACGGAGAGCTGCCAGGTGAGGTTGTGGCAGTGCTTGATATTGGCTCTGCCACAACAAACTTTGTAGTCATTGATAACGGCGAGGTCGTATTTTCACGTGACGTCCCTGTCGGCGGTGGAAATTATACGA
>CAUJEF010000010.1 GCA_963169515.1 Bdellovibrionota bacterium | reverse complement strand
CACCGCCGGCATGAGTTGTGGACATGGCTCCACCACCACCACCGGTGTCGTTGCTTGCGGTGGCGGCGGTTCCAGAGCCTTGCGACGAATGTCCCTGTCCGGCGAAGGATCCAGCGCTTCCACCCGGAAAGCCTTTCGCAGTGGCATTGACTGTAAGGTCTGCGGTTAATGTTAATGTGCCGTTTACTTTTATCACAGCAAATCCCCCCACGCCGGAACTGAGCGAGTACGGGGGAACACCAAGGGACGACGTCGCCGTCACCGTAAGGTCTTGGAAATTTGGTACGCGTATTAATTGCATTTTGCAGAAATCATAAGTGCTTTGGTTTGTCTCTATTCGTGCGAGTGCTGTGTTATTAATCGTAGGGTAACCATAAACAGGATTGCTGATCGTGATTTGTGGTGAAGCAATAGACGTAACAGTGGCAAACCCATGACGGCCACGATGAAGGCCATCAGCACTTCCAGAGCAAACTGAGTCTGACCCTGGCAGGACCCCGTTATCATTGGGGTTGTCGCCGGCCGCATTTACGATCCACATTACTTCATCGCCGACAGAAAAAGACGTCAATGAAAATGTATTGTCAAGAGTCAATGTTCTGCCTGTTATTGTGTCTACATTAATAATTCTACTTGAATCAGAGAAATAACGTGAGGATGCAAAAACAGAAGTATCCGCAGAGATATCGGATATAGGGATTGAGATGCTTCTATTCCCATCAATGCCCGTTCCAAAATTAAGTCCGCCTCCGCCATCGCCACCAATCATGGTACATTGGTCAAATTTGTTGTTTAAGTCGAGCGCTTGAGTCAGCGTTACGTTCACAGGTCCTGGGGGAAGGTTTCGGATTGTTTCTGCAATGATGTGTGGCTCAGATAAATTATTTTTGTCAGGCCCCGCTGCCATACCAAAATCTGTACAGGCACCATTTTGCGATTTTAGTCCCACAAGCCAAATTTTTCTATTTGGCCCTGATGGGACATCAATTTCAACTGTGCCACCACCAGGAATCAAACCTCGAAAGCGGCCAAAGCGCATTTTCACTTCATTTGTTGGTGAATAGCTGCAAGAGCTGCTATTCATCATAGGTTCTGGCCCGCCGACAAAAACAGCATAGCAATTCACATCGGTAATCACGCTAGGATTTAATGATGTATTCCAATCTCCGGCACTTTGTGCAGAAACATTCTGCGATTCCATTCCTGATGGAAGGGTGAGGGTAAGGGTCGATGTTTCAACTTCTCGTGTGCAGCCCAAAATAACTATGCATAAAAAAGGAACTAGTTTTCGCATTTGAAACCTCTCACGTTCTGGATAGTAGCTTATCGGCCAAAGTCCAGTGGTTACTTGAGGTTAAGTCTCATCTTAATACGCGGCCTCAACACGCTAAAAAAAGAGTTGAATTCAATCTTTTTAGGGTTATTCTTCAACCCATTGTAAACCAGGACAACGCTTAATCTTGTACTGCATCACTTTGAGGCAGAGGGGGGTCGTTTCGTGTACAAACTTTTTGATCTAATTGAAAAACACGGTGAGCATGAAGAGGTCGTTGTTTGTTACAATAAGCACGTCGGCTTGAAAGCCATCATTGCAGTTCACAATACAACATTGGGCCCAGCCTTGGGTGGAACGCGTATGTGGAATTATACTTCCGACGAAGATGCTCTTATAGATGTTCTTCGATTATCAAAAGGCATGACCTACAAAGCTGCCGTTGCGGGCTTGAACCTAGGCGGCGGCAAAGCTGTCATTATCGGAAATCCAAAAACTCAGAAGACAGAGGCGTTATTTCGGGCTTTTGGTCAATATGTCCATTCTATGAATGGTCGCTACATTACTGCCGAAGACGTTGGAACCGATGTCAGAAATATGGAGTGGGTTTATACAGAGACCCCGTGGGTGACGGGTATCTCTCGGGCTCTTGGCGGATCGGGTGATCCAAGCCCATTTACAGCCCATGGCGTATTTATGGGCATGAAAGCTTCTGTAAAAGAAAAGTTCAATGCAGATTCCTTAAAGGGAATGCGAGTTGCTGTCCAAGGTTTGGGGCACGTAGGATATCATCTACTGGCCCATTTAGTGGGGGATGGTGCGGAAGTTGTCGTGACCGATTTGGACGGAGAAAAAGTCAAAAAAGCAGAATCCGAATTTAATGTAAAGGTGGCCGCGACAGACAAAATTCTATTCAGCGAATGTGAGGTTTTAGCACCGTGTGCTTTGGGAGCTATTTTAAACGACGAAACAATCCCAAAGGTGAAAGCAAAAATTATCTGCGGGGGAGCCAACAACCAATTGGCCGAAACCCGACACGGTCAGGTTTTAAAAGAATTGGGCATATTGTATGCGCCAGACTATGTTGTGAACGCAGGCGGATTGATGAACGTATTTGTTGAACTTGAAACTTATTCTAAGAAACGAGCTTTAAGCAAAACAGAAACTATTTTTGACAACGCGACCGCTGTATTCCAAATTTCAAAAGAAGAAAATATCCCTACCAATGTTGCTGCAGATCGACTGGCCGAACGTCGAATTGAACAAATAGCAAGGCTGCGGGCAATTCATACGGGCCAAAACCACAGAACATTCGGTACATTAAAAGTCGAAAATCGATAAGGCTAGGCTGCTTTTTTTCTGATGTGCGGATGCACGACTTGGAAAACTTCCCCCTCAACAAATACTTTAAGAAGATGCGGATCCAATTTCCCTTCGTTCATTTCATAGTGAAGAATTTCGATGGCACGTTCTGGCGTGACTGCTTTTTTATAGGGACGATCCATTGCTGTGAGCGCATCATAGATGTCACAAATGGTCATCATTCGAGATTGTACGGGTATCTGATCTGATTTTAATTGGCGGGGATAGCCTGTGCCATTGAGCTTTTCATGGTGGCAGTGTGCGATCTCTGGAATTCCACCTAAATCATCGGTCCATGCGATTTGGCTCAAAAAATTAAATGTGTGTGTTACGTGGGATTCAATTTCTTTGCGCTCGTCTTTACTGAGTGTTCCGCGAGCAATAAGCAGACGTTCCTTTTCCGGTGTGGTTAAAATTACTTGGCTTACCTGCCGTGACATTTGTTCGATGGACTCCATTAGCTTCTTGATATCTAAGTCAAAATCCATAACTTGCGACTCGTTTGCTTTTAAAATTGCATCTTTAATTTGATCGAGCTTTCGATTGAACTGGTCGATGTTCCATAGCCCCTTTGCTAGTTCATTTTGTGGATCTTGTGTTTTAGCATTTTTGAATTGTTCTGAAATTTCTTCGGCCATTTGGCGCCATTGCCTGGCTTCGTTAATTGATTTTATAGTGTCAATTCTCAACAAAACCGTTTCAAGTTCATGGGGGAACAGTTTTTTTGATTTCAAAAGAATATGTTCACGCACACCGATTTTCCCAAAATCATGAAGCAAGGCTGCGTATTGTAATTCACGAATTTGTTGCGGAGAAAAACGAACGTCTTTTAAAATTCCTGTTTGAACTGAATCCACTTTTTGGGCAAGGCTAATTGTTAGTGCAGCGACGCGATCACTATGGCCTGACGTTGAAGGGTCCCTGGATTCAATCGCCGAAACAGACGCTTTAATAAAACTATCAAAGAGCTTTTCGATGTCTTCTGTTAATTTTGCATTTTCAAGGGCGACTGCTGCGTGGGATGCAAATGCTTCCATTAAGCGGGCATCGTGTTCAGAAAAAGCGATGATATCCTTTTCCGGAACGCGATTGACATTTTTAGGCGTCAACTCAGGGTCGCCACGACGACGATACGGTTTTACTTTGTTCACAAGTTGTACAACGCCGACAACTTTATCTTTGTTGGTTTTGATTGGGACGGCCAGGACGGATTTTGTACGGTAACCAGTTTGGCGATCAAAGGCGTCGTTAAACTCAAACGGTGAATCCTTGCCAAGAACATAGCAATCTCGAACGCGAACAGATTTTCCGGTGAGTGCGACGTAACCTGCGACGCTGGAATTATCAATATCAAGCAATTGATTGCGTTTAGGGACGTAACTCACCGTTTTATTTTCGGTTTTATGAAATCGAAGCATGTATTTAAATTTAGGTCGGGTTCCCCCCAAGCTATCTTGCGGTACTTTTTCAATAAGATAAATGCTTCCCCCATCCGCCAGGGTATTGCCGGTGGCTTCTTCTAAAATCATGTCGAGGATTTTTTCAGTTTCATGTTCTGAAGACAGGGCTTTGCCGACGTCCAACAAGGAACGCAGTTCATTACTATCGTTTTCTGATACGACATGCAGTTTACGCGCGCGCAAATTAATTCCTTTTCAATAGCAACCGCTACGTACTGTATCGTCTTAAATCATGCGGAATATTAATGATTTAGGGTGGAAATTAATAGTCTCTAGGCTGTTTTTGATTTTCGATGCATAAAGGATTGAAATTTCTTATCAAAATCCTTCACTTGCTTGCCCTTAGAAGTGATTAGACCTTCTTTGTACCAGAGAAAGTGCTCTTCACAGAAGCTCATACGGACGTCTTTGTTTTTGCAGCCCTCTGCTGTGCATTTTTTTGGCATCTCGACAACTTTACCTTGCGACTGCTGAGCTGGTGCTTTTTGTTTTTCCGACATAACGTTCTCCTTTTGATACAATACTTATCGGAGTTACAAGACCTAAGTTTAGCAAAAAACATTCTTTATTTTTCAACGCAGTCGGCGAAAAAAACTTTTACGGTTTATTGGTATGTTAGATTCGAAAGGTCGAGCTGATTCATGCTGTTTATTTTCCAGCCATGGAATCTTGGATTGGCAACACCGCCAATCCGATACGCACCTTGGGGGATAATCCAGTAGTCTTGTGTTAAAAAACTGAGGGCCTTGGCACACAATTTTTTTTGTGCTACCGGATTCGAAGAGCTTTCAATTTTATCAATGATAGCATCGTATTTTTTACTTTTAAGCTGGATATAGTTGTCTGGGTGACCTGTTCGAAAGCTTTCAAATGCGGCTAGGCACGTCGGTCGGTCTAGGGACAAAAGTTTTTTAAATATAGGTGGGGGAGAGTGGGTGAGGGTCTGAACATACATTCCTTGCTCCGTAGTACGGAGTTCAATATTTAAGCCCAGGTTTTTCTTCCATTGGTTTTGCATCCATTCAGAACCCCTTCGAATATCATCGCCGCTCATTGCATACAGAAGATAAAGTTTTACTTTAATATTTGTTTTATTAAACTTTTCCAGGGCCGCTTTGCTTTTTGTGAGCGAAAAATCAATGCAAGCATCGCCACTAACCATTTTTTTTGGGATACCGCTGCAGCCAGGGCGCTTTGCAGAATCGAAGAGCTTTTCGAATTCTTGAAAATTCATGCTGAGGGCGAGAGCTTTTCGCAATTCAGGATATGGGGCCAGTTCGGGACCAAACCCCACGTAATCCAGGAGTGCTGTCGAGTATTCAAAATAGCCCGGTTTTTCCTTATAAGTTAGTTTCAGATCCGTCGGTAAACGCCTAAGAAATGTCATTTTTCCAATATCATAGAAATTCACGGCAGTTATATCTTCGGCAAAAAAGAAAATTTCGACATCTGGAGTATTTGGATTTTTGATTTTGTAGTACGGATTTTTTTCTAACAGAATTCGCTGACCCGGAATCCAATCTTTGATTTTATAAGGTCCATTTGTAATAGAATTTTTTTTGTCTGGTAAGGTTTTCCACGGCCTTAGTGCCGGTGAAGTTAATTTTGCAATGAAGTCATAGTCCGGTTTAATAAACTTAAAATGAAGCTCTGTGGGGCTTATAGCGATGACACCCAGTTCTTCAGGTTTTGCTTTTCCGGTAAGGATATCCCTAGATTTTTCTAAACTGAGAAGTTGCCCGGCCTCACGGCTTTTGTTTTTTGGGTCGATCAGATACCGAAAGGCCTGGACATAATGCTCTGCTGTGACAGGTGTTCCATCACTCCACAAAACTTTGGCAAGTTTGCAAATTAAGGTAGATTTGTCATATGTGCATGGGCCTGCGGCGCCAACAGGGACAAGCCCGTAATCGTCATCGTATCGATAAAGGCCTTCATACAAGTTCGAGTAAAAATACTTAAGATCAATCCCGCTGATTGTTGCGGGGTTGAGCGAGGCGGGTTCTTGTGGGATATGAAAGCTAAAGTTGGGAACGGCAGAAAACGTGAGTGAGATAAAAAACGTAAAAAGCATAAAAATCATACCCCCGTATTTTTATGATACACGTATAGCGAAAGCCAATTCATTTCTTATAGGATCTCATATAGTAGAAGCCACTTATTTTTTTAGCACTAAGTCTTAATCCGAGGCATTTATATACCGATATGTATTTGTATCAAAAGGGGCCGAAAAAAGGGACCGGAGCGGATGAAATTTATAAAATTCATTTCGATTATTTTTCCATTCCTGCTTGTCTTTGTTTATCAAAATTGCAGTCAAACACATACAGGTAATCCTTGGTACGTCAGTCAATGCACAGGCTATCTGTGTGAAGATACGGGTGTCGGGGAGGTTCGCAATTTGAACATTGCCCTTGCTGCAAGTTCTAACGATATGCTGATTCCATATTCTGGGACACCCCCATACACATTAAAAATAAGCGGTAGTTGTAATGACGGCGGTTTTCGAAGAAATAGAATCAAAGTTCAGTTGATTGAAAATTTCATCAGCGAAAACGATTGTCAAAATGGTGAGATATTTACAGTAAATACCAAATGCGAAGCAGGGCAGTACATCGGTGACATTGAAATCGACAACAATACTTCACTGTGTGCTCCAAGCCGGAATCAGGTCCTGCAGCTTCAAATTGATCTTACAGGAATTGACAGCTTTGATAATGAATACAATCCTCCGCGAGGTTCAATTGTACAATCAATTCCAGTTCGGCAATCTATCCGGCCGCCTATTTTTAATTCCTTTGCCGATGGTGGATCAGAAAATATGTGGAATGGAACGCGGGTGTTTTCAAGCTTGTTCAGTTATGTTCAAATTAGTGACTTTTTCGGTTATTGCACGTATTCGAGCGGCTCGGTGCTTAATAACGATATCGGCGTTCTGATTAAACCTGTCGGGGTGTCTGACAGTGCGGGCCGTCTCGCGTTTACGGATCCAAACGATGCTACTCATCAAAAACCATTGCCAGTTGTGTGTGGACCTCTAAACCCAGCTGACGGAGCAATCTATCAAAAGGGCACCGAGCTTGGATATAATGGGCTATTCCGTTATGTAAACCCAATTCAACTAAATTATTTACAAGATCAGGCGTGGCCCGGTTTGCTTGGTGCTGATGCAACAGTAAATTCAAGAGACTTCACAATGTATCTTGTTCAGCGCGATCCAACCATCTCCTCGACGTTCAAGATTGAAAGTCCGCAGCAAGTCACATTCAAATTTAATGGAGTCGATACATCACAAGGTTGGACAGCCGATGTTTTAAAGCAGGCACAAAAACAAACGCTTCGTGCGATCAATATGAGCTGGGATGATTCGAGTGTAACGAACAACGATTTTTCAAAAATACTAGGTACGGGCGCTTCATTTCCGTTCCGTTTATGGATTTACGAACGTATGCAACTGGTCGAAGATTTTTCGACGTTTAAAGTTGTATCCCCCAACGGTCCTTCGACTCCATTTTTTGACCGTATAGGAAAAATCGCCTTTGGAACAAAACGATGCGATACGCGACTGGACAGCGATATGGTTATGGGAATTTCGGGGACCGATGGCGTAAACTCTTACAGTGCGAGCAATCGCCAGGCACAGCGGCTGGCCCTGTGTTCCTGGTACTGGGTACACCATGGATTGCTTGATGGAAATCCAACTGACGTGGGCAATTGGAAAAATAATTGGGTTTCAAAATGGATTCAAGAAGGCGTTCGATTTACAGGGGATAACCGTTCTTGCGTTTCGGCTTCAACGTCGACAACTGGGGACGCGACTGCCTGTTCGATGATTTCAAATTATTTTAGACAAATTAATTTATACAAAGGTCGGTTTTTAGGTTCTGCAAATGACATCTATGGTGGCAGTGGTAGTGTCTATCGTGATTGGCAATTGGATTTCAATTCGGCTTACACCCAATTTTATGTGAACCAAATCATGGGATACGTCGTATCGAATCTTGTTAATTCGACTCAAATTGCCACTAACGCAAACGTATTCTTTGATAGTGTCATTAAAAATGTATATGACACGGCTTCAAATCCAAAGCGCCTGTATGGGACCGCTGCGGCCAATCTTGAAAAGCGCAAACAACTATACCCGATTGAAATTAACTTGGCATCGGAAACAAATTTTACTCCGACACCTTTTCAGACCTATAAAACAAAGGTGGCTCCGGGCTCTACAGATTCAAAGGGCAGTGAAGACTTCGTTCCCTTTCCGGCACGATAGTGAGTATTATTTCTCTACAGTAAATAGATTTTGAATTTTAGGATCGACAGAAGTCATATCTTCAAAATAGCGCAAATTGTGCACGGAAATATTTCGCAAAAATGAGGGCTTCAGATTCGGATGCAGCCTGGTCTGTTCAACCAATACATTGGTTACGGCGCGTTTTGAAATCCTTGCAATGTCATAAGATATTTCTTTTTTCAAAACATAATTCAAAAATGCATGAGCTTCACGGGTATTTTCCGTGCCGGCGTGGATAGCAAGGCTTAAAGCCCACAAAGTGGCTCCCTCATTTGGAATCAAATATTTAAATTTTGTATTATTTGAAATAAAATCAGAAGCGACGCCGCTATCCACTTGAGCAATCCAAACGTCTCCAGACAAAAGTTGTTCTTTTATATCTGAAACGGGTTCGCGAACGTATTCCTTTAAATCTTTAACGGCGCTTTGGATGTCCGCGATATTGCTTTGGAATACAGTGTTCCATGTAATTTTATTCCGCCCAAAAAGGTTTGTAAAAACATCAAGGGGAGAGTTATGTATATAAATCTTCTTTTTATATTTGTTCTGAAAAATGTCATTGAGCGAATCGATGTGGCCTTCAACCTTCTCTTTATTAAGAACATAACCGTTGATCCCCCAAATTAAGGGGATTGTATACTTACTATCGCTGTCATAGGGAGGATGTTTGAAGTCGATCGAAATGTATTGTTCATTGCTGATAAGCTCATGCTGAAGGGGAGTGAGCTTACCGATGTTGGTTAGGCGACTGATTTGATGGGACATAAGTGTTACAAGATCGAACTGTTCTGCATTGAGATCCAGGGTATTCAAACATTCGATTTCATTTTTTACATAAGTGACCTTGGTCTGAATTCGGCTTTCGGCCTGAAAAGCTTCGATGACATCGTCTGGGATTGTGTTTTCGATTACCAATAGATTCAGGTGGCCTTGCAGAGGGCTGGTTTGCTTAACGGCGTTACGATAAAAACCCCAGAGTGCGCCGAATAAAAAGCAAAAAAGAACAAGTAAGCGACTCCGCATACTGATGAGATTCATACCCCCTAACTTATTATAGATAGGGGTATAACAAAATTATTCTTAGCAATTTCAATTCTAAG
>CAUJEF010000009.1 GCA_963169515.1 Bdellovibrionota bacterium | reverse complement strand
AGGAGCAACAGGTGCCACAGGCGCAACGGGAGCTACAGGAGCGACAGGGGCAACGGGGGCCACAGGGGCTACAGGAGCAACAGGTGCCACAGGCGCAACGGGAGCTACAGGAGCGACAGGGGCAACGGGGGCAACAGGTGCTACGGGTGCGACAGGTGCGACAGGAGCGACAGGTGCAACGGGTGCAACAGGTGCAACGGGGGCCACAGGGGCTACAGGAGCGACAGGTGCGACAGGTGATACTGGTGCAACGGGAGCAACAGGCCCTGTGGGTTTGGTTTCTGGCGCTGTGACTTATGGTTCTACAAACAACACAACAACAATTTATTCTAATAACACGGCTGCAATTACAATCGCTACAACTCAAAATTCAACTTTTGCAGGAAATATTTATGCGCCGAATGGTTCGGCTGCGAGCCCATCCATTAGCTTTACAAACGCAAACACTACAGGATTATTCCGCGGCGGAGCTTCCCAACTTGGTCTCGCAGCAGGTGGCAGCTCTCGAATGACAATTGACACAACGATCAACGCGTCCGTCCCGCATCTTGCGGCAAATGGTACAGCAGCGGCTCCGAGCTACGCGTTCACAAACTCGAGCACCATGGGTATGTACAGGGTTGGAGCAGACCAACTTGGTTTATCTGCTAACAGTGCTCTTGCATTAACAATCAATAGTAATACAAGCATCGATACCGTGATTCCTATCCGTGCGGCTAACGGTTCGGCTGCCGCCCCAACATTTGCATTCAGTGGTGATACCGATACAGGCATCTATAATACTGGCGCAGGCGGCATCATGGGATTTTCTGCAAACGGTACGACTCGATTCCAGGTTGATACAACGGGTACAACAACCACAGGCAATGCGCAAGCAACTGCGTTCCTATACACTTCAGATGCCAGATTGAAAAAAGACATCCAAGAAATTTCTGGTCTTGAAACTATCTTGGCACTGCATGGTGTGAGCTTTAAATGGAAAGACACGAATAATCCAGAGATTGGTTTGATTGCACAAGAAGTTGAAAAAGTTATTCCAGAACTTGTTGTAACAAATGAAAAGACTGGAATGAAGTCTGTGAAATATGGAAACCTGGTCGCACCGTTGATTGAGTCTACAAAAGAACTTTACGGAATGTGCATGGCAACGCAAGAACAGGTTAGATCAATTGCTGCGATTCAAGAAAAACAACAGGCCGACGTGGACGATTTAAAATCAAGGGTAAAGTCGCTTGAAGACGAAAATCGACAGCTGCGTAATGAAATAAACGAAATCCGTGAAATGCTGAAATAGGTACCCACTCACTTTTGGCGTGACAGTGCGGCTATTTATGATGCATCGTCACGCCAACAGTGAGTGGGTACCTTATGAATAAAGCCCTAGGTAAGCTTATAGTTGGGTTTCGACGGTTTAGAGACAAATCCTTCCATCAGGAAAATTTAAGCTATCAAAAACTTGTTTCGCAAGGGCAAACTCCAAAAACTTTACTCATTGGTTGTAGCGATTCGCGTGTTGATCCGGCAATTTTGACGGAAGCGTCTTCGGGTGAAATTTTTGTAATTCGTAACGTGGCCAATCTCGTGCCACCCTGTGAACCGTCGGGCGAAGGGTTTCATGGCACTAGTTCTGCCTTGGAATTTGCGGTTGTAAATTTAAAAGTCGAAAACATAATTGTTTTGGGGCATCGTCAGTGTGGGGGGATTCGTGCGTTGATGGCGGAACCCGATGCGAACTCCAAGGGCTTTATCGGCCAATGGATGAGCATTGTTGGTCAAGCGCGCCAGAAGGTTCTGGCGGATCATGCCCAATCAGATGATGAAACAAAATGTCGTTTTGCTGAAATGGAATCCATTAAAATTTCCGTTAAAAATCTCTATACGTTTCCGTTTATTCAAGAAGCGGTCCAATCCCGTCACATGAATGTTATCGGCGTTTATTTTGACATCGAGCGGGGGGAGCTCTGGGAGTTTAATCAATCAAATCAGGAATACCGATTGATTAATTAAAAAACATACCTCACTTCTTTTTTGACTTTGTAGAGGTTGGAACGCGTTTTGACGAGCTAGTTTTTGCTGATTTTATTTTTGTTTTCACATTTGCTGACGTTTTTGGAACGGCCCTTGGTTTAGTAGCTTCTTTTGCCTCTGGTTGTTTCGTCGGAGTAGATGCATACAGATCGGCTACTTTTCTTTCCAAATCCATAAATCGTGGCTGAAGCTGGCTATTGTAGTTATTAATTGCAGTACTAATCTTCGCATCAAGTTGGTTTAGATCTTCGGATTGGGTTCGTTTATTTGTATCATGTTTGGCAATTGCAGTTTCGATTTTTTTATTTATGTAAAATGACATGAACATAAGAACAACTATCACAACACCCACTGCTACAAAGATATGTTTGTGCTCTCCGGTGAAGGGATTATTAAATTTCTTTTTCATCGAAAAATGATGATCATCTGTTTGTTTTATTTCTTCTAAGTTGTGGGGCTTTGTTATTTCATCCATGTCTTATTTTTCGGATCAGTTGCTGCTGAAGCAAAGAGCAGGGTAGAAAATCTAGACCAACTGCTTGTCTAAAATTAACGCGGCGCTATTTCTATTTATAGCGCACCGTCACGCCAAAAGTGAGTGGGTACCTTAGGAAATTGGATGATGGCTTCTGTGCCTCGGCTGTCGCTTCGAATGTCCAGCTTCCAGTCATAAATTTTTGTGATTGTCGAAATCCAAGCTAGGCCAAGCCCGTTTCCACACCGTTCATCGTTCGACCCGACATTAAACGGTTGCCCGATCCGCTCTTTTACATCGGTTGGAATCCCATCCCCAGAGTCTTTAACAATCATAGTATAATCTGACAAAATCATCTTAATCTTTTGTGATTTATCTGAAAACTTTAAAGCATTAGTAGCTAAATTTGTAATAAGCTGATCCACATGAATCGGGTTTGCTAAAATAGAAAAATCTGAATCCGCCTGTACTTGAATACGTGTCGGACCCAATTTATCCAGCCTGGAAGCAACGGAGGACAGCATGGCCTTCATTCTGACGGCATGGATGTCCCGCGGGACTGTGGAGTTTTCAAGTTCGGTCCAATCCAAAAATTGATTTATGATTTCTGACATATTTTGAACTTCGCGTATAACATCTTCGGCATAGGCTGGTGGAATTGCATTTGTCTTTTTCATAGAAGCAGTATCGGCTCGTATGATCGCTAATGGTGTTTTCAGTTCATGTGCCATTTGTAAAGACCAGGACCTCGTCAGTTTGCTGTTCTGGTTGATTCGATCAATCAGCTTTTGAATGGTATTGACCAGACTTGCAAACTCATCAGATTTCGCCCAGAAATTATTCGCATATCTAGCCAATTTTTTTGGAATGGGACGTAAATTTTTAAGATTAATTAGATTTAATTTTGCTTCTTCCAAATGGTCGACCAGGAGTCTTACGGGCGCCAAAAGAATCAATGTTAAGGCAGCCGATGCAATAAAGAGAGCAACGATAAGGCCAGTAATAAAAATAATAACTTGAGTATCAAGGACTTCCCAATTTAAAAAGTTTTGATCTACCACCAACCCCACTTGCAGAACCAAATCACCCGTCCCAGGAAGGGGAACATTCTTAAGCCTTACATACTCGCTATTTGTTTCAGTCTCTACCCACCCGGGTTTAAATGGAAAATCTGTTTTTAACAGGCTTGTATTGATACCTTGATAAATAATTTCCCCTGTGTGGTCCCGCACAATGAAAACCTTGCCCATGCGTGCACTGCCAAGGATCTTTGATATTGTTTGTTCAATAGAGCTGACGTTATTTACCGATTTGATAAAATCTGCAGACTCAACAAGCGTCGTAGAGACTTCATCAATTTGTTTATCGATCAGCTTTATTTTTTGACCTTTAAAGAAATAGCTATGGACAAGGTTAATACCCACAGCAGAAAAAATAAGTGTAGTTAGAATGAGAAAGAAAAATCTATTTCTCAACCCAATATCCAACATTACGTAAGTTCTTGATTTGCAAATTCGCGCCGAGACCTTTTAGGCGCTGGCGTAATTTATTTGCTGTTGTTTCAATGACATTACTTTCCACATCAGAGCTCATTCCCCAGACCTTTTCATACAGAAGCGGTTTGGCGAACACTTTCCCTGGGGTTTGTAGCAATGTCTTTAACAAATAAAACTCTTTATTTGTCAGCGAGATTTCTTGGTCTCCCACCCTTATTGACCTGGCTTCAATATCTATGAATAAGTTTGAAAAGTGAATGTTTTTGTTAATTCTTCGCAACACTACATTAATTCGGGCAATCAACTCGTCCTCATCGAAAGGCTTTGCAAGATAGTCATCCGCGCCTAAGTTCAACAGGACTGCTTTTTCTGCAGGCGTGGCAATTGCAGACAGCACTATAATTTTGATTTCAGGTAGATCATGTTTTATTTTTTCTATTAGCTGGGCTGAATCAAGTCCATTCAGTAAGCGATCGAGCACAATCACATCGAATTTCTCATGGGCTGATTCGATGATTTTCACAAGACCAGGATAGGTTTCACATGTTGATACAGAAAAGTGTCCATCTTTTAGGATCTGTGCTAAATGGCTGCGAAGTTTTATTTCGTCTTCAACAATGAGTATGTGGGGTAATTTCAAAATAGCCTTTCGATTAGGGTCACAGTCTAAAATTTTATTTGAAGATACCGAACTGTGCACCCCTTCAAAAATAAAATTATTTTTATTCCAATGCCATATTTAATATAACATTTTGATTTTTTTAGATCTTTTTGCCCATTAAACAAAGATCCAGGTGTTAATCTTATTCAGACAAAGTCTGACGCCGCAAGGGTTAAAATAAATTAAAAAATGACATGACAGTTTTTTAAAGGAGCCATGATGTCACAGAGTGTGATAGTCGCTGTATTTTTAATTGGGTACACAAATGTTTTTGCTGCTGCGAATGACGGATATCGTCTTTGTAGGTCAACAAATCCAGGTTGTACGGCTGGGGGCAGCATTGTCGCAATCGATTCAGGAACTGAAGTAAACGAATGGTGTACATGCAAAACAATTTCAAATACGAGCGCACAAGATGTTTTTATTCCCACAAAGACTGAAACAGAGTATCTGGCGTTTTTAACCCATTTACCGCCGAACGTAATGCTTGGGGCGTGTACGACAAATGGTGGCGAAGGGGCGTATCGAGTAACGTCCGATCAAACGGCATTTAATGTTCGCGGATGTGATCAAATAAATGGAACATTAAATGGTGGTGGCGGGGGCGGGGGCGGTACGAGCAGTGGTAATTCTTGGCGAGCCGGAACTGGTCGGCGAGGTGGCCGAGTTGTTACTGGTGATGTAACCATCGCAACCAATTTAATTGTCGATGTCGTTGTTGGTCTGGGCGGCCGCGCTGGAACATGTATCCCACAACCCGTTTCGGGTGGAGCTGGTGGATACAGTGGTGGATCAGGAGATGACAACGCCAATGGAGTTGCTGGAACTGCGGGAGGCGGTGCAACTGGTAATGGTGGAAATGCAGGTACATCGGGTGGGTCAAGTAACGGGGCTGGTGCCGGAAACTACGGTGGCGGTGGCGGTGGCGGTGACAATGTTGGGAATACTTCGCGTCATGGTGGTGGTGGCGGTGGCGCAACTGTAATCCGTATCAATGGCGGCGCAGATCTTATTATTGCAGGTGGCGGTGGTGCAGGAGGGGGATCAAATACGAATACTGCGGGTGACGGCGGGCGGGCGTGTAATGGTTCGACAAATGGGAGTAATGGTGGAAATGCTGGTGGCAACAGTGCAGGCGGCGGCGGCGGTGGTGGTGCATGTTATCAAGTGAACGGATCGCCGACCTATAGCAATAACGGCGGCACGAGCGGAGCGGCAGATGGAGCATGTAACGGCGCAGGCGAAGGCGGCGATGGGTCGGTTAATGTTTTATTTTCGCGTACGACGGCCTTGCCATAAGAGGGCGTTTGTTTAGTGCCCTAGCGCCTATGTTGGTGATTTTAAGAAAACCAAAAAACTTACGATGATCAAGATCAATGTCGGAATTTCATTGATCAATCGACACATCTTTGACGACAGATACTTTTGGTCTGCGGCGAATTTTTTATAGGTTACAAAAGAAAATACGTGATAGCCAATTAAAATTGAAACGGCCCCTAGCTTAAGGTGCATCCAGTGCTGCGTAAGCAGAGCTGGATTACGCATTAACATTACGGTGCCCAGCGCGATTGAACCGATTGCGGAAGGAAGCATTATAAAAGATAGAAGCTTTCTCTCCATTCTGGAGAGGACTTTTCGGACATCATTCGAATGCCAATTTTCTATGTGGTAAACAAACAGTCGAAAAATATAAAAAAGGCCCGCAAACCAGGAAACGACAAAGATCAGATGCAGTGCTTTTAAAACAGGATAATCCATAGAATATGACTTTAGGGTCCCCAAAATAAAAAAACAACCTGAGTCTTTACAACAGCAGCAAAGCAATAGGTTGCCCATTCTGTCAAACCATGATTTAGATCATACTCCTGCAGGTTTTGGCCCCTCGACCGAGTTGACCGTATGGTGGGTAGCCTGATTTTGTAAAAGCACTTTTGGGGGAAATATGTCGTTGCAAATGGATGCAAAGTCACAGCGAAAACGCAACTCTATTCACAGCTATTTTTTAAAGTCTGACGAAGATGCATTTAAAAAATTTGATTGGGTAAACCGATCTTCAGCTCAATGGGATATTCATGAAAAATAAAAAATGTGACCCCAACGATATAGCCATCAAAAGCTTTTTCTTAGGACCACAGGCGGAAAACGCGGATATATTAGCCGACAAGTTGTTGTACATTTTTGAACGATGGTTTAGATGGAGGCGTGGGCTGTTTCCGACTGATGGCCGAGCAATATCCCCAAGTGACAAAAAATTAAAAGAATATAAATCCCAAACACGAAAACTTTTTAATTCAATTGAAATTCTGATGAACTTATTTGAAAATGAAATTCCCAAATTTTCACCTCGATATATTGGACACATGACGTCGGAAGTTTCGATCCCGGCACTGATTGGACACATTGTTGCGCTTTTGCATAATCCGAATAATATTTCGACGGAAGCTTCTCGTGCAGGGATTGAAATAGAGCGCCGAGCGATTGCAGACCTGGCTCTAATGTTGCGTCTTAAGCATAAAAATGCAAAAGGACATTTTACGTCCGGCGGAACGATTGCCAACTTCGAATCCCTTTGGAGGGCAAAAACTCGACTGTATGATTGGCTTAGCGTTGCTGCGTGTGCAGAAGAAAAATATGGTTTGGGTCTCGATCTGTTTCATGCCGGGCACATCGGTTGGGAACTATATCAAAAATTTTTAAAAACTACTTTGGAAAAAGACTGTCGCCGTTTCCACTTGAGCCATGCAAACCCATTCCAAGCAGTAAAAAATTTGGAAAAGGTTTTTTCAGTGGACTTCAATGGTCCGATTGCATTGATCCCGGCCCATGCTCATTATTCCTGGGAAAAGGGTCTGAAATTAATTGGATTGGGGAGCGAGGACATTTGGCCCATTGATGTTAATGCTCGTGGGGCGCTAGATTTAAATCATTTAACATCTGAAATTCAACGAGCGCAAAAAGCGAGCCGTCCAGTATTGCTCGTGGCATCTGTGTTTGGTAGTACCGAGCTGGGAGTTTTGGACCCAATTGACAGGGTTGGGAGCCTGTTAAATGATTTTAAAAAAGACGGCGTCGATATTTGGCATCATATTGATGCTGCTTACGGTGGATTTTTTGCATCCATGGGTTCTTTGAACCCGGAAATTGACCAAAAGTGTGCAGGGTTTGCAGTAGCAACGTCAATCACGCTAGACCCTCACAAGCTGGGGTATGTCCCGTTTTCTTCGGGAACATTTATCTGTCCAGAGGAAAAAAATTATGACTTACAGAAAATCGAAATACCCTATATTGAACACACTAAAAAAGATCCAACCCTGGTGACGTTAGAAGGGTCCCGAGCGGCCGTAGGCGCTGTGTCCACGTGGCTTACATCAAATGTGGTTGGGTTTAATTCTTCCGGTTATGGGCGCATTTTAAATCGAACTATCGCGACCAGAAAAGAATTTGAGGCCGCGTTGAATCTGAATAAAATAGTTTTGGTTGCACCCGATGCAGAAACAAATATTCTTTGTTTTTCTTTGTGTGGTGATTCTAGATCGTTGGTGTTCAATAATAAATTGAATTTGCTTTTTTATAAACGCATGTCTCCTCTTCACAAAAATCCACCGTTTTATGTATCTAAAACCGTAGTTCTTAAGAAAAAAAGTCCAAGGCTTTATAAAAAGTTGGTGAAAAAATGGAAATTGATTCCTGATTCAGAGGAAATTGTATTGATCCGGCTAGTTCTTATGAATCCATTTTTATCTTCGAAAGAACCTGATGTGAGCTACATACGCGAATTTTGCCAGGAGATTGATCGATTCGCACCTGTTATTGCTCGGAATCAGCATGAAGTATTTTCTTAAGTGCGTTGACATTCAAGATTTCAATTCTATGTTCGTGCGTACTTATATAGCCCTTTTTTGTCCATTCGCTCAAAATACGAATGATCGTTTCAACAGTCGCGCCTACGCGATTGGCAATGTCTTGCCTGGTTAGGCGAACAGAAATTCGATTGCCGAAACTTTCAGGCTGGGACTCGAGCGCTCGCAACAAAAAATCGGCTACTTTGTCTTGCATAGGCATGCGAACCAAACTGCGGTCCCGTTGTAAATCTAAAAAGCGGTCGGTCAGCGCAGCTCGAATTTTCTTGCTCAGTTCGGGGTGTGACATCCAGGTGCGAACATAGGCGGCACGTGAGACTTTGACAAGACCCGAGTCTTCTAAGGCGATTGCCGTCGCAGGGTAGACGCTGTTTTCTTTTGTCATCATCATGGCACCAATCAAGCTATTCTTTGAAAAGAAATTTATTACGGTTTCGATATCGTCCCGAATATTTTGCACAAGCTTAATACTGCCATAGTGAACGACATACGTGTAGTCAGCGGGATCACCCTTGTTAAACAATTTTTTTCCGGCAGTAACCGTCTGCCAGGTACAGTCTTTGGACAGGACTTTTAAGTCCGAATCGCCAATGCCAGCGAAGAGATCAAGGCTTTTTAATTTTGCAATCATTTAATAAAACCCTATGACCCACGTCATACCTGACCAATTAAGACAGGCGTAGAAGAATGATATGAGCCTATCAGATCTCTTTGAAAAGTACGACAGTTCTGGGCCCAGGTATACGAGTTATCCCCCAATTCCTTTCTGGAAAGACACGCCTCTTCAAAGCGAATGGTTGGATAATTTTAAGTCAGGATGCGTCGAGTCAAATAAAGGTAATGTAGGTATTGGGATTTATATGCACATCCCGTTTTGCCGAAGCCTATGTTTGTACTGCGGCTGCAACAACTTTATTACGAAAGATATGTTGTTGGCAGATGAGTATGTTGATGTGGTATTGCGAGAATTTGAAATTTACCGTTCCCAGGGCTTGCCAGCATCTACTGTGGCCCAGTGCCTGCATTTAGGGGGTGGGACGCCGACCTATCTGTTGCCAATCCAGCTGGAAAAATTACTTGTTCCGATTCTTGATGAGGTAAAAAAAACAGAAACATTTGAATTTTCTGTCGAGGTTGACCCTCGGCGCACGACTTACGAACATTTAAAGTTATTAAAAGAATTGGGCTGTACTCGTCTCAGTTTGGGCATTCAGGATTTCAATCCTGAAGTACAAAAGAAAATTAATCGTATTCAACCGTTTGAAGATGTCCAACATTTCATGGAGCTGGTTGATAACCTTGGGTTCAAAGATATTAATTTTGATTTGATATATGGGTTACCGTTACAGGCGACGGAAACATTGGAAGACACGTTTGATAAGGTGCTAGTTCTAAACCCCAGTCGGATCGCTTTTTATAGTTATGCTCACGTCCCATGGATGCGTCCTGCCCAAGCGAAGCTTGAACCTTACCTTCCGTCGGCGCAAGAAAAACGAAAGCTCTTTGAATGTGGAAGAGCACTTCTTTTAAAAAATAATTACTTGGAAATTGGCATGGACCATTTTGCCCGTCCAACGGATCTGTTATCAAAAGCAATTGCAGAAAAGACATTACATAGAAATTTTATGGGGTATACCGATCAAAAAAATATTCCACTGCTCCCTTTGGGGGTTTCGGCTATTGGTGAAACACAGGACTTTTACATCCAAAACGAAAAAGATTTAAAAAAGTATATGGACACTGTATCACAAGGAAGGTTGCCCATTGTTAGGGGGCATAGAATTTCGAAGTCCGACAGGGAAACTAAGGGGATGATTTTGGACTTGCTTACAAAGTTCGAACATCGATTTCCGGATGACTCCCGTTCTGATTTACTCAAAATTAAAACTGATGCACTCTCAGAATTTGTGACTGATGGATTGGTTTCTTATGACGATCGCACATTAAGGGTTTCAGATTTGGGCCGTGCGTTTATTCGAAATATTTGCATGGCCCTAGATCCCTTAATCCAAGCGGAGGCAGAACGAAAATACTCAAAGACAATATAATAATTATGAGGCAATAAAAATATGATAAAAAAAATGCACATATCTCAAATCAAAACCTACCGCGAGCCATACAAAATATTTTTCCCATTTGCCTCTTTGTTTGCAATATGGGGCGTGGCTGTGTGGATTTTATTTGGTTTGGGCCTGGTCGATCAGTATCCGCGCGACTATCATGCGATAATAATGATCGCCGGATTTTTGAATCTTTTTGCTTGTGGCTTTTTGATGACTGCCATTCCGCGGATGACCCAAACCTTCGGGCCGACACTTTTTGAAATGGGGGCCGTATTGCTACCGATTTTAATTTTGCCCTTGTTTGCATTTTCACCGCTCAGTTTTAATTTGGTTTTATTTTCTCAATTTTGTTTGCTGATGTTTTTATTTATTCGCTTCAATAAACGAAAAATCACATTGCCTCCGGCATTTATGTTTATCGGTATTGGTATCTTGGGTTCTGTTGCTGGGTTGCTGATGATCATTATTGGGCGCGATACTGGAAGTCAGACATTGATAGCGTTGGGACGACTATTCCATTTCCAAATGTACATGATGAGTCTTGTGATCGGCGTTGGCAGTCGTTTGGTGGTGTTTTTGTTGGGCTATACTCGAAGTGCTCCAACAGATATGGTGCCTAAAACGCCAGTCCTAATTAATTTTGTTTTCGCGGTACTTTTTGTTTTTTCTTATTTAATGGAAATCACCTCATTAAGCGGTTTGGCCCATCCACTTCGCGCTATTGTGGTTACACTTTTTTTTCTTCTTCGATGGGGAATTTACAAGCTTCCAGTTCACAGAACGGGATTGGCGTGGTCACTGTGGACAAGTTGCTGGATGATCGTGCTCGGATTGTGGGGCAGTGCCTTGTTGCCCCATCTACATATTGCATTTTTGCATATTGTGATGATTACGGGCCTAGCCCTGATGACACTTCTGGTATCAACGCGTGTGATTTTATCCCATGGCGGTTATAACTTAGAATTTGAACGAAAAAAATTTCCATATTTTGGCTTGGTATCTGTAGTGGCCATTACCGCATTAACGCGGTTTGCAGCAAATATTTCAGCAGAACTTTATCTGAGTCATCTTATGTATGCGGCGGGCTTGTGGATTTTGGCAGTAGTTTTGTGGCTATGGCAATTTGGTTGGAAGATTTTGTTTGCTGGAAATGATCAGCGATCATGTTAACGCTAGGCCCTTTCATAAAACATTTAGTTAACGAACACGAGGTAGTTGGAAAGCAGCTTGACGCGCTTGAATTTGAAATCGAAAACCTTTCTAAGGAAGGAGTGGTCGAACGTATTCGGGCGCAGCTGAATCATTTGCGATATATTGTTGAAGACGTCCATCATAAAAATGAAGAGGAACTACTTTTTCCAGAGCTCCATAGCCGAGTTAACTTGAAAGAAGGGGGGCCTGAGTGCGCACGCTTCATGACGCTAAAACAATTCTCGGATCCAGCGCAAATAATCTTTAAGCAGGGGAAAAAGCGTGGCCACGACGCCGAAGTTCTGCTGAAAAGAAACAAATCAGAACTTCTTGAAAGCCCGTTAATTATTCCGATGGAAGAGCATGTGGCGGGACAGATAGCTATTCACCTAGCAGAATTCGAAATTGCCAATTTATTAAAACACAATTCCAGTTCTGAGGCCTTGGCTAGTCTTAGGAAAATTATAACGACCTACATTTCTCTTATGCGCCATCATATTCAAAAAGAAAATGAATGTTTATTTGTATTAGCGGACCAACATATACCTGCGAACATTCAAGAGAAAATGCTTGAGAAAGTAAACCTTTGCAGTAGGGGGCAATTGTAGCGCGTTAACTCTTGAACATAATGCATAGAATCCTTCATTGAGAATAGAACTTGCAAATGTTAGAAATCCGTATGGTACAAATTAAACGTGCCTATGAGCCTAAAAATCGAAAAGACGGATATCGGGTGTTAATTGATCGTCTTTGGCCCCGTGGAATAAAAAAACAAGATCTGGAGATCGACGAGTGGCTGAAAGATCTCGCTCCGAGCACAAAGCTCAGAAAAGAATTTGGCCACAACCCAGCTCGTTGGAAGTTTTTCGTTAAAGCCTATCGGCGTGAGTTGCAATCGCCCGAGGCACGAGAACTTATTAAAAATCTGGCCCAGAAAACGTCTCGGCGCACACTCACATTGATTTATGGCGCTCGCGATGAAAAGCACAACGACGCTGTTGTTTTAAAAAATATCATTGAAAAGGAGTTGGAGACATCAAAACGCTGACACAACAAGTGCGGGGCTGTAGGGCGTGTAAAAACTTACCTCTTGGGCCGCGCCCCGTTTTTCAAGTGGGGCGTTCGGCGCGCTTGCTTTTGATTGGACAGGCTCCGGGAATAAAGGTTCACCAATCAGGAATTCCATGGAGTGATGCCAGCGGAGATCGACTTCGCGAATGGCTTGGCCTTTCAGTCAATGATTTTTATAATGAAGAAAAAATTTCGATTTTGCCGATGGGTTTTTGCTACCCTGGAACGGGGAAGCGAGGTGATCTTCCCCCACGTAAAGAATGTTATTCTTTATGGCACGAGAAACTAATATCTAAAATGCCCGACCTTCAATTGATTGTTTTATTAGGTCAGTATGCACACGCCACATATCTTGGAAAATCACGCAAAGCATCTTTAACGGAAACCGTTCGTGCCTGGCGAGAATATCTGCCGCGCTATCTTCCGCTTCCTCATCCTTCCCCCCTTAATAATATTTGGTTGTCAAAAAATCGCTGGTTTGAAAAAGATTTGGGTCAGATGAGGCAAGTCTTTAGACGTGCTGGACTTGTGAGTTAAGCTTCGGCTTTGTTAACCTGGGGTGAGACAGGAAATACAGCATGAACAATAAACCTAGAATTCATCCTTCTGCATTTGTTGAAGAGGGGGCGCAGATTTCTGAAGGCGCAAGCGTTTGGCACTTGGCCCATGTTCGATCAGGTTCTAGACTGGAAGAAAATGTTTCCATTGGTAAAGATGTGTATGTCGACAGTGGCGTCACGGTCGGTAAAGGGTCCCGAGTTCAAAACGGTGTCAATATATACAAAGGCGTTGAGATTGGGCGATTTTGCTTTATCGGACCTGGTACGACCTTTACCAACGATCGATACCCGCGGATTGGACGCAGCTCTTGGAATGTGGTTAGCACGATCTTGGATGATGGGTGTTCCTTGGGTGCAGGGGCGATCGTTCGTTGTGGTGTGCATATTGGCGCATTTGCTATGGTTGGCTCCGGTGCCGTGGTAACAAAAGATATTCCTTCATTTTGTTTGGTGACGGGTGTGCCGGCGGAACCCACACATCGCATTTGCGCTTGTGCCGATACGGTTATGCCGCTAATTTCATTTGATGGTGAGGTCATTCGTGACTGTTGCCGAAAGAATCTCAACAAAGAAGTCCTTGCATTAGCGATTACTCGTGCGGATGAGTCACCAGACGTCCTCAGTTTACCAAAGAGAACTGGGTCCGAGTGAACTTCCTGTTTGAGCGGCGTGGCTTAAAGCTACTGCCGTGGCTCCTTATACTCGTGCTTTATTTTCCGTCTTTTAATGGTCCATATATTTTGGATGATTCTCACACCGTTCAGGGTAATGCGGCCATTCAAAATCCAAGCAATATATTTAAGATTTGGACCTCGGGAAAATACTATTCCTCTTCACCAGACAACTGGGGATACCGTCCGGTCACGACTTCGACAAATATGCTTTGTTGGTGGATCGGTGGTGGCGCGACGTGGCCGTTTCACTTATTAAAAATTCTTTTATTTGCAGGTTTGTGCAGCCTATTGGCGGACGTCTGGCGGCGCCTTTTGTCGAACGTAAGTCCGGAGGCCGTGGGCTGGGGGCTTGTGTTGTTTGCAGCCAATCCAGTACATACGCAAGTGGTTTCCTATATTTCTGCGACATCGACATTGTTGGCTGCGGTATTCGCTATGTTGGCAATGCAGTGTTATTTGAAATGGCGCCAGACCGGACATAACAGACACTTGTTTTTTGGTTATGCGAGTTTGTTTTTAGCGATGTTGTCCAAAGAAGAGGGCATTGTGATGATTGCTCTTGTTCCGTTAACAGAAATTTATCTAAGGCTGCGCTCTGGAGATCGATGGAACACAAAGTTTCCTGTGCTTCCGGTGGGGGGCTTCTTTTTCGCAGCAGGAATTGCAATCGCTCTGATTGTTTGGAAATTTGAGCCATCGTCTGATTTGGCTCGAGGCTATGTTTCGCGTGGGTTGTATTTTTTAACTCAGTGTCGGGCATACTTTCGATATTTGTTAATGTTTTGGGTACCAGTCGATTTGAATGCTGATAATCTAGAGTTTGGATTTTCCACGACCATAAAGGATCCAATGGTCATCGCAGCATTAATTGGAAACCTTGTGTTGATTGGATTTGCACTGGCCTCCATTCGTAAGCGGCCGTTATTCGCACTTATTATTGGTTGGTTTTATATTGCGATCTCTCCAGCATCAAGTGTGGTGCCACTGGCTGAGCCAGTTAATGACCACCGCGCCTTCATTGCTTATTTTTGCCTGCTGGGTCTTAATATTTTTTTACTGGATTTGGTTTGGCGAAAAAATCGCAGAGTGGCTTTAACCTTGGTACTAACGGTTCTGATTATTTACTCAATCGGTACGTTTAGACGTAATCAAGTGTGGGGAAGTAACGAGGCTCTTTGGCTGGATACTGTTGCAAAAAATCCAAGCTCACCACGAGCGTTGAATAATTTGGCGGTGGATTATATGAGCCAAGGGCGAATGCAGGATGCCCTGGATCTTTTGGAAAAATGTCGTGTTGTGGGATCTCGTTATGGGATGTGTTACATCAATCGGGCTGTATCATTGGCGGCACTTGGCAGAGATTCGGAAGCCGAAGTTAATTTCTCTGCAGCAGTTTCCTACGATCTTACTCAAATATCAGCGCGAATTCACTGGGCCCAATTTTTGAAAGGACGCGGATTGTATACTCGAGCGCTGGGGCTTTTAAAGGAAGCAGATTTAGCAGCACATGGACAGAATTTCGCTGTTCGCGCAGACCTTATTCAAACCTACGCACAAGCCGGAGATTTTAAGTCGGCACGGTTACTTTGGCAGGAAAGTATTCCGATGTTTGGAAAAGACTCAAGCTTGTATCAACTGGGCAATTCTTTGGGGTTTGCCCCATAAAAACTCGAAGCTAGCCAATGGTCAATTATCAGGTTGAGTTATGAAATTTGCATTTCAAATTGATTGCCTGAGGTTTAAAATCTAGCCTGCTGATTCTGCGGGGAGGTTATCAGAGTGAAACAAAAAGGCCTAATTTTGGTCGCTAACTATAATCAGGCCCAAGAAATTCGCGCCTATCTGATTGAATGTTTAAAAAACTATAAAGCCGATCAGATTATTGTTGTCGACGACGGTTCAAATGATGGTTCAGACGCAATTGCGGAAGAGTTGGGCGTAAGGGTCGTTCGACATGGCGTTAATCGCGGCATTGGGGCAGCCATCAGAACCGGCATTAATATTGCCGTTGAAGATGGCTATGAGTGGATTTTGATATCCTCTTCAAATGGTAAAATGATTCCGTCAGAATTTGAAAACGTATACGGCCCGGTGGATCGTGGTGAAACTGATTTTGTACAAGGATCACGATACTTACGATCTGATACAAGTCGCGGTCTTCCAAAATTTCGTCAAATTGCCATCCCCGCTTTTACCAAAATTGTAAATTTGCTTTTAAATGTGCGTCTTACCGATGTTACCTGTGGATTAAGATGTTATCGATTATCCTTGTGCCGAGACCCATCCATTAAAATGGATCAAGGTTGGCTTGATCGATATGAAATGGAATACTATCTTTTATATAAGTTCGTTCGAGTAATGAAGGTGAAATGGATTCAAGTACCTGTCACCATCAGGTATGACCATCTGCAAAAGGGACGACATTCTAAAATTATGCCGTTTTCCGGATGGTGGTCAATGATCAGACCATTTATATTTTTAAGATTTGGCTTGAGGAGGTAATAGAAATGATAAAGACAATAGGGTTATTAATTGCTGGCCTTTTTTTATTCGGATGCACAAAGACCTCAGCTCCGCCACTTGTTACCCCCGCAGATCGCATTAAGAGCTTACAAGAGACGGTCGCTAAGATGCCAAGCTATCAAAACTATATTTCTTTGGGCTTGGAATTGGCTGCG
>CAUJEF010000008.1 GCA_963169515.1 Bdellovibrionota bacterium | reverse complement strand
CAATGGTTCTATCGTGAATATTTCTTCACTTGCAGGCGTTGTCGCCTTTCCAAATGAGAGTCCCTATGTCACATCAAAGCATGCCATCATTGGGCTGACAAAAGCATTGGCATTGGAAAGTATCGCTTATGGTATTCGCATAAATAATGTTGCACCGGGCGGTGTGAATACAGAAATGCTGAAACGTCTAAATATGGACATAAAGGCCGCAAGCAAAGCCCATCCGATTGGCCGCATTGCGCGGCCAGAAGAAATTGCGGATGCCGTTATGTATTTAGCGTCTGATAAAGCATCATTTGTTGTCGGTCATACTCTGGTTGTTGACGGTGGGTATTCGATCTCGGGGTAAAATTCCCTGGCACCGGATTTGCTGCTTCTTTATAAACATGGATTCTCGGTTATCAAAATTTATCAAACGAAAAGTTGTCGTTTTTTCAGAAGCCGCCCCGGTATATCAGGCCGCACGTGCAATGAATGAAAAAAGCGTTGGGGCAGTTGTTGTCATGAGCCGTGGTGGCTACGTAAAAGGTGTCGTTACAGATCGTGATTTGGCGTGTGAAGTATTGGCGTTTCGACGTCCGTATGATTGCAGATTGGGCGATTTAGTTTCAGATCAAGTCGTGTGTGCCGATGTTGAGGATACAATCGAACGCGTCGTTGGGCTTATGAAGCGCAACGGAGTACGCCGAATACCCATCGTGCGGACTGTGGACGGAGGCGAGCAAGAGTGTATCGGAATTATCACAACGGATGATTTGATAGTGAATGATTTGATTGGGATGCGAGAATTGCAGCAAATTTTAGATCCGCAGGTACGAGCGCTCACGGCCGAAAAGTTACCCCGGGCGCGACGAGAAATTCGGCGCCAATCAAGACGTCGGCAATCGCTGAGCCGATTTTTAGAAATGCTGGGACGAGAAATGGACGTCAATCGCTCCGAATCTGAAGCGATTGGAACATTTTTATTAGAATGTGTGATCGAGCGTATTTCGTATATGGAAGCGTCGGATTTAATCAGTTGTTTACCACAATTATTGCAAGAAGATTTGTTTGATTTGCAGGCTGGTCCAAACCGAACTATCAATGCAAAATACATTATCGAGGAACTGCGCAGGGGATTTGAGGTTACGCCAGACCGTGTCCATAAGATGGCGCGTGGGTTTTGGCGCGGTTTGGAACTGTATGTTTTAAGCAACGAAACCGATCACGTTTTGTCACAGTTGCCGCGAGATCTGCAGATTTTGTTTACGGGGGAACCTTATCAAACCCTATCAACAAGAGATTTTCAAATTCCCGAAGAAACGGCCAAGCATTAAAAGACTGGCCCACATATGTGGGCCAGCCTTCAGGAATTGAGCAAATGTACCGAAAAGGGACAGTCGGGGGGCGAATGCAATCTTTCAAAAAAGGCATAAAGCTTGTTTGGGTAGGGCTATTGGTTGTTATGTTCAATAACTGTGGGGAGGGCTTTAAATCTGCCCGCTTGCTCAGTCAAAATTCTGTAGGCCTATCAACTCCAAGCCCCTCGCAATCTCCCAACCCGTCGCCGAGCACCACCCCAAATCCGTCCGCTACGTTGACACCGCGACCGTCTGCAACCCCAACTGCAACCCCGCCACCGACGCCAACCCCACCTCGAATCCCACCAGATCCAGATGGAATTCCTGGTGTAAGGCCCGCGCCAAATTGGGTGGGGTCATTGCCCGTGGGACAGTGGCAAGTGGTAAGTTTAAATAAGCTTTATGATGTTAATTCAGCAACGGATCCGGATCTGTTGAATTCAGTTACGGGACGACCTTTTGGTATTGATGGCCAAGGAAATTATGTGGGCAGTGAGCCATGGCACGGAACGGAAGGAATTTCTGGAATTATGGACGATTGGAGTGGTGGAGCGATGGCTTCAAACTACGGTGCTGCTGGCGCGCTTGTTGTTTGGGGTGGTGGCCACGGAGGCTATGCGGGAAGTGACATTTATGGTTTTGATCTTGCCGAAAGAAAATGGAAACGCATCAGTAACCCTTACGGAAGCGCACCAGGTGATCGATCCGCCCCCAGTATAACAAGTTCCATAGGAACTTTTCCAGATGGATCACCAATAAACCCTCACACCTATGACACGCTTGAATACCAACCGACTACAAATACGTTCTTTACGTTCACAGCCTATACTTCAACCCCTGGGACTACTCATTTAAGTATTGCGCATCTTCTTAATCTTGATCACACAGTGGCAGCCAATTATCGTTCATCAATGTGGAGGAGAAGCAATCTAAATATCGGTGTTGTAAATGGAATGACAGGATCAATTCTTGAGGGTGGAATGAGCTGCTACGATCGCAAGCGCGATGGATTTTGGATTTGGGAACCGCCGAGGGAGTCTAACAATAATTCCCCAACTGGATTTAACAATCGGTTTTCGTACTTTGATCCGAATGTTACAAATTCAGATGGCACAACGGGGGAATATTCAAACTATATGGGTGACGGGAGCGGATTTGGTAGCAGTAATGGTTTTGATTGTGACCCTAAGCGGGATATCGCTGTTTTTGTACAGTTTTCAAGGGGGGCAGCAAGTAATGTTTATTACCGTGATCTCACGACGCCTGGAGTACTATCAAAAAGAATTCCCAATATCACGGGTTCACCATCTGTTGTCGCTCGAATGGGTGGCTTTGAATATTCCGATTTAAGGGATTCTATGGTCTATTGGAATGGTGGGCCTGACGTTTACGAGTTACGAATTTCGTCTTCACCAGAACGAACGCCCACTGCGGCTCAATGGAGTAAAATCTCAAACGGCAGCGTGTCCCCAGAAATGAATATGAACGGCGTTTACAGTCGTTTTAGAATTGCACGCTTTAATCAAAACGGAAATTTAATCGAGGTAGCAATTACAGTCGGTAACGTAGGTAAAACCGCAAGCACTGGTTTTGTCTATGCGATGAGACTTCCTTAAAAACTGGCAGAGGGAGAAGACAGTGAGAAATCTCCATCCGCTTAAGCTATTATTTGAGAACTCATAGAAACTCAAAAAGAGGGTTTTAAGTCATTAGTTGGTCAGTTCCTAAGCCCAATATACCGTAAGACAAATGTATTTACATTTGTTATGAGTTGTAGTAGGGTTAAATAGTGAAGATTGGCAACATTGGTTTTGAAAACTTTGATTGGGACGAGGGTAATTACTTACATTGCCAAGCTCACGGTATAACCATTGAAGAAATAGAAAGCTTTTTTAGCCAAGAGCTTCTCTATTTTGAAGACAGAAGAAACTCGGGAAGTGAAAAACGGTGGATTGCGGTAGGAAAAGCAGAAGATAAAAGACTAATGTTTGTGGCTTACACGATTCGCAAACTTGGAGACGAACGATTACTGCGACCTATTAGTGCGAGACATATTCACCGAAACAGTAAGGAGGAAAAAGTTTATGAAGAAATCAGGAAAAAACCCCTTGAAAGAGGCTAATTATTTCGACGACCCATTGGCTGGTGATTTGAGCGAGCTAATGAAGGACGCCGACTGGCAAGTAGCAAAATTTGAGCTTACCAAACCGAAGACCGAGACAATCACAATGAGGGTGAGCAAAGAACTTTTGAAAGAAATTAAGGGTGAAGCCAAAAAGCGAGGACTTGATTACACCAAGTTTATGCGGATTCTAATGGAGAACTATATTAGACGGCAAAAGGTTGGCTAAATTAGGCTTCAAAGTTGTCGTATCAACACACAAGTGGGCCAGTTTTAGTTTTTTAAAAGCAGCGTCAATCCACTTTTTTGAAAACGCCCCACAGACGCTCGATATCTTCTTTCAGCAAGCGAACAAGAAAGGACGTGTATGGAAGGCCTTGGGCAGCTGCAAGCTTTCTTGCTTTCTCGAGCGTTTCACTTTTTAGGCGCATATTAACTTGCTGTGAGGCAACTAATGGAACATCATTGCGACCCTCAGCTTTTGCAGTCATCGCCTCAATTTGTTTTTTACTCAATTTCTCTGTTCGTGACTTATGTTTTGGCATTTATGTTCTCCTTTTTTTTGATTTTCGGAGATAAGCATTTACAATCCCTAGAACTTCAAAAACTGGCCCACATATGTGTTGAAACATCGATCTTGATGAACCACCAACTTGTTATTTTCCTTGTAAAAATCTCGGACAGTCCTCAGGCAGCGCCGCTCACTACCGTGAGCATCGCATCTTGTGTAACTCGTTTTACAAGGAAAACAATAAGCTAATGAGCAACCAAGTTGACGTGCCAACAATCAAGTGGGCCAGTTTTTGATTTTTTACCAACGGAACAGCATTGAAATCATTGGCTTTAGTTCAGAGCCGCCGGCCTTTGTTGCAAGGTTTGAGTATGGGGGAGCCACCGAATTTACCATGGTTTGCTTTGCATAGTTAGCAATGGTGTAGACCAGTGAAGGACCTATGCTAAATGATGAAAACACGTTGAACGAATATCCTGCCGTCAGTTGGAATCCAGAAATCTTTTTATTAGTATAAGTTCGATCCGTTGTGATGGCCCCAGTAGAATCAAAATACTTTTCATGATACTTTTTATTGCCACTGAGAAAAAATGTTGCAAGCAGCCGGGCGTTGGTGCCAAGCCATCCTACCGTAGCGCCAAGTTTTGTTTCAGTAAGATCGGTTTTAAGACCTTCGATAGTTCCGCTTGCAGATCTTTCGGTAGAGATGGATTTGTAACTGTAGGTGAAGCCTATCAACCAGGTGTTCACAATTGCATATCCCAGGGTTGTATTTGTGTTGAATCCAAGACCGGTATCGTTAGGACCGTTGGGGTTTGCCGCATCAATCAGCGTCGGGTCGAATTTATCAACAAACTCAGGAAAAAATGTTTCCTCAAAATAGATCCCGGTTCCACCCACGGTAGATTGTGCTGTTGCTGGTGTGTAATAAAGAACAAAGAAAATTCCCAAAATGGTACAAAAATGTCTCAAATTTCTCATGCTGATTGTCTCGCTTTTTAATGGATTGAACTGCTACAAAAATCTTAACAATTAAGTATCTGGATTTGAAGTCCAATTCTGGTTTCTTAAAATGAGGCGTTTCAAGCCCATTTTTTTGACCTTGGTCGTGGTATACTTAAAAGTTCTGACAAAGCAGTATGTAGGCGGAAAATGTCATGGTTGTACGTAGGGGGCACGTGTATGAAAAAGACATTTTTTAGAATCGCCATTTTAAGCGTATTTTTTGCGACTGCTTGCAAAGAAACGCCTCCATCAGATTGCTATAAACCTTTTGAAAAATCTGTTCGTGTTGAACGAAAAGGTTCGCATATTTCAATCCCTTTAAATGAATTAGATTTTTTATTCCAACCTAACTTTATACTGGATGACGTGGACCTTATTGTAACGCTTAAGGGGAAGCATAAAGACAAGGAAGAGGAAATCGAGCTATCGCTAAACGGTATTAAGACCTCTCGTCGTGATGGCAAACGCCATTGTGATCGTGAAGACTATGACGAGCGAGAAGATCACAGTCGAAGTCATTTTAAATTGCACAGGTTCTTTTTAAATGGTGCGGAACCTTTTCATCACTACCTGCTTCGTTTAAAAGCACGAAAGGGCAAGCTGGTTATTAAACTACACACCCTTCGCAACATTGAGCATAAGATCAAAAGCGTAGAATTGGTTTTTAAAGGTCGAACCTATGACAAAAATTCGTGCACAAAACCAAGCCCAACACCTACGCCAACGGCTACACCAATTGATCTGTCATTGTTTGCGCCACGAATAGATTCTACGGATCCAAGCAATTCACCGACAAATGTGACAACCATGAGCATAGCGTTTTCGGCGCAAAGCTCTGGCGGTAGTTTTTATTGCTCATTGGATAATGCGGTTGAAAGCTTATGCAGTTCACCGATGAATTACGCAAATGTTTCAAATGGCTCACATACATTCCGCGTTTTGGGGCGTGCACCAAATGGACAAGATGCCGGTAGTGCGTCTTATTCGTGGGATGTGGATGCGTTACCACCGACTGTACAAATTGATAATGTGGCAACCCTTCGAACATTGACAAATGAAAATTCGATTCAGTTTTTTGTAAGCTCAAGCGAGCCAGGTACATTTATGTGCAGTTTCGACGGTGCCACTGCAAGCGCCTGCACATCACCAGTGTCATACAATGGGCTTAGCGAAGGGGCCCATAATTTCCAAGTTTCTGTGACAGACGCTTTGGGAAATGCAAGTGCTCCGGCTGCTTTCAGCTGGTCCATTGATATGACGGCTCCAGTGGTAACGATTTCCAGTGTGGATCCAGACGTTGCAATGAGCAGCGCAGATTTTAGAAATTTCAATTTTGTCGCAAATGAAGTAGCATCTTTTGAATGTGCGGTTGATAGCGGGGCCTTTGCCGCCTGTAATTCCCCATACGCGCTTTCAAATATTTCTGAGGGCAACCATTGGTTTGAAGTACGGGCCATCGATGTGGCTGGCAATGTTGGGGCATCTTCTAGTTACTCGTGGGTTGTCGATCAAACCCCACCGAATTTAATGGTGGATTCTGTGTATCCGGCCGTGGGTATAACGAATGCAGAAAATATGTCTGTATCGTTTAGCTCAAGCGAACCCGTTCGATTCTTTTGCGCATTTGATAATGGTATAGAGGAAGAATGTACTTCTCCGTATGTTCATGCAATGAGCGAGGGTGCCCATAATTTTCAAGTCGTTGCAGAGGACCTTGCCGGCAATCGAAGTGCAGCGGCTTCGATGGATTGGATGGTGGATTTGACAGCACCTGTGATCAGCTTTGGAGAATTTTTACCATCAAGCAGTGCTTATATTAACAGTAGGGATTTCAGTGTTTCTGTAAGCGCAAGCGAGGCCATGGCTTTTGCTGTCAGTGTAAACGGGGTTCAATTTTCTTCAGGGAATGTGATTTCATTATCCAATTTGGATGAAGGCAGTTATGTCGTATCTGTTGTGGGTGTGGATTCTGCCGGAAATGCCTCAAACATGATTAGCCACAGTTTTATAGTGGATGTCACAGCACCAATATTGACGATTTCGTCCAGTGGAACAAGCCCAACTTCATCTGATTTCAGAGATTTTACGTTCTCGGCATCAGAAGATGTGAGTTATGAATGTCAATTGGATAGTGCTGGTTTCGGCCCATGTGTCAGTCCATTGCAGTATTCGGGCCTTGCGGATGGTGAACACGTGTTTACGTTGCGTGGAATTGATCTTGCCCAAAATACAAGTGAGCTAAGCTACAGTTGGATTGTCGATACGACGCCGATTCATACTCAAATCCTGTCGACCAATCCGTCATCACCACTGACAAATTTGACATCTATGTTAATTACTTTTGGCGCAGATCAGGCAGCGACGGGTTATATGTGTTCATTAAACGGGGCGCCTGAAGTGGCGTGCGATACCGGCAGTATGTCGTATGTTTCTTTGGCTGACGGGAGTCATAGCTTTAACGTGAAAGCGATTGACGAATTTGGGGTAATGGACACGGCAGGGGCAAGCTATTCATGGACAGTGGATACAATTGTGCCAGTTCCATCAAATATCGGCAGCACTGCGACGGTGACTACCATCATTGTGACCTGGGCTACGAGCGAAGAAGCGACACAAATGATGTTTTGGGGAGTGGGTGGGGTTACGGGTATCAATCAGCAAACGTCAGAGAGCACTTCGTACACGACTTCACATTCAATGACCTTAAGCGGTTTAGCGCCGAATACATTGTATTCATTCCAGGTGTCAGGCCATGACCGTGCTGGAAATCAATATATTAGCGGGCCGTTTTCGGTGAGAACTCGAAGATAATGACCGGACGTAGTTTGAGATGCCAATTTGGCATCTCAAACATTCCTCTTCGCTTCCAGTAACGATTTTTTGTACAGTATTGATAAATATTTCAACCCTGTTTGGATCAGGAGCTTAGCTCCTGCGGTTCATGATATTAATTCTATTGTTTAAGTTAAACCGTAGGGTTTTATGAAAAATGTGATTCTTGCTCTCTTTCTATTTTTGCCCTTAATTTCGCAAGCGAACAATAAAGTAATTGTTTGCAGTTCCTTCAACGTCGTAAATGGTTGGGGTGGGCTCGCGACAAAAGTCAATTTCACAGCTGATGTAAACACCAATACTCAGTTATCAAATGCACACGTCAGCGGGGCCATTACAAGTGACGTTCGTCAAATAAAAGCTGATACAACCTTTGTTGCGCCCAGCGCGCACTATTTGGGCTATAACAGATTCAGTGCGCTTGAGGATGCATGGTGCTGGTATATGCCGGTATTGCCTAAAAACGTGGGACACCTATCAACAGGTTCAAAGGTCGAGGGTTACATTCAAATGTTTTGTGAAGATGGTCAAAATCGCCAGGCCATCGCCGTATCTTGTTTTATTAAATAAAATATTGACTAAATTAGCTAATTAAGCTATATTAGCCATAGAGGTGTTTATGGGTGCCAAGGCAAAGAAAGACACAATGAATGCGACTGAAGCTAAGAACAAATTTGGTGAGCTTTTGGATTTTGCTAAAGTTCGTCCGATGAAAATTGAAAAAAACGGACGTCCTGTTGCCGTGGTCATTTCTGTTGAAGAATACGAGCGGTTTGAAGCATTGGAAGATGCTTGGTGGGCGAAGCAAGCGGAGGAAGCTGCCAAAGAAGGTTTTTTAGGCCCAGAGGAAAGCGAGAA
>CAUJEF010000007.1 GCA_963169515.1 Bdellovibrionota bacterium | reverse complement strand
CGACATAAGGCGAATTTTTAATCCGAAGCTCTTGCTCCAAAATTAACGCAGAAAAAGACGATAGACCAAAAGTCAGCAACCAAGTAAAGATGCCCGGCAAGGGGGCTGGCAGAATTGTTTTCGCTCCCCATCCTCTTTGATAAATTGCGAAATGAATATTTGCAGCTGCTATTAAAACGAATGTGAAGGCAAATAAAATGCATACATAGATCCTATATTTTTTGTAGAAATTTGAAATCCCATCCAGTCCCAAAGTCGTTTGGAGCGATAAATATGAGAAGAATTTTTGCCGTATCAAGCTTGCCGCCGCTACCGCCATACAACCACATGTACTAACAATGAGCGCGTTATCAAAAGACCGACCTGATCCATCGAAAGCCCCGGTCGCCTCGACAAAGTCTGTTGTTCCTAACAATCCTATGCGAACTGAAAACTTAAACCAAAACCCTAGCCACAAAAAAATACCAAAAAAAGTGTCGAAAAATATTCGGTTTTTTCTGAACCCCATTAACAAAACGCCATTAAACACAAGGGTAAACAAGGTATATACATACCAACTTCCAGTGTATTTTATAGCAGTTACAGCAAATAAAACCGCAAGCACGATAAAAAATAGAAACCTATAGACCTTTGAATTCATCAGACAGTCATTTTTATCTCATAATGAAAATTTGGCAATCCAGCAGTTCTGCGTCAAATTAGTTGTTTTGTTGCCGTATACCTCTGTTACGATTAGTTTTAATTAACAAAAAGAGGGGCAAGATATCTTTGAAAGACTATCTTTTTTCCATTCTAACTCGTGGTTTTGTCGCCATAAGCGGTTTTTTGGTATTCCTAACCACAGCAAAAATTTTCGGACCTGACGGTCGCGGCGTTATCGCATACGGCACATCCCTTTTTGCGGCTCTTGCAATAGCACTTTCTTTAAATCTCGGTTGTGTTTTTTTGGGGCGCACATTTAAAAATGAGGCCTTAAAAAAATTGCTCGTGCCGGATTTTTTAGTTATCAATTTTACAATTACGGCACTTACCGCGACGGTGGGCCTCAGCTTTTGGTGTCTTTCAAAATCTGCCCAAAGTATGCTGTCCCTGTCACAAGCGCTGGGTTTTTCTCTTATGAGTATACCTACAGTTTGGTTCCACAATGGTCATCCTTTTTTTTCTTCCTTTAGCCAAACTAAGCTTCAAGACAAAATTATTTTTTCTGTTCGATTTGTTTTGATTATTTTTTTATTAATATTTTTAATAATCGGATCAAAAGATTTATCCTTTTTTATTTGGAGCTACACGGCTCTGCTTTCCGTCGGAACCGCCGTTGAAATATTTGTACTATTAAAAGCAAACTCCATCCGTCTGAGCTTCCGAAGAAATTTCACTCATCTCAAAATGATTTTATATAGATCGTGGTGGCCATACTTAGACCATATGTCATTTACCATTTTCCCTTTGCTAATAATGATTCTGTCTGCAAATTATCTGACAAAAGCCAATCTTGGAAAAACAAACTTTGCCATTCAAATTGTAAGCCTCATTTTCTTGTTAGCAACAGCGGCCAATAGGCGAATAACCATGTACGTTGCAAATGTAGGTATTGTAAAAAAACTTTATCAGTTCCGCCGACTATTGTGGGTTACTTTGACAGTATCCGTAGTAGCCATACCGCTCCTTTATATTGGGATCGACATCATTACCCAAACAGAGGTCCTCTCGCTATTTTTGGGCACAGGAAAATTATTCTTATTTGCCGCTCTCTCTATACCAGGTTATTTATCTTATCAATTCCTAAATCCCATTTGGATTGAGCTCAATCAACTTAAGAAAAGTGCAATCATTAATTTGATGAGCGCAATTTTCTGCCTATCGGTTTTGCCCATAGCAACAACCCGCTGGGGGGAGTCTGGTCTGATTTTTATATTTTCGTTCTTTCACATTTTGGTATTCATTGGAAATTTATCCATGTATTCCGTTTTTCTTAAATCTTATGTCAAGTCTTCACCAAAAAATTTAGCCCCGGAGCTTAGCAGATTCTTGGAAATTTAGATTTATGTCAAAAACCATAGTTCTAGACAAACACAAAACAAACCTCGTAAATTGATGTTTATGAAATGGCTAGTTGCGCTAAACGGAATTTCAGTGGGCACGGAATTACTACTAAGTCTGGCCTTAAGATATTTCTTAGTGCGACACACGACAAAAGCTGAACTGATATTTTACTATAGCACTCTGGACTTAATTGTATTTCTCACTATGTTTCACACTGGGTTCAAGGATGCCGTAATACGAAGCTTCCACCAGTACAACGAAAGCTCTAAAATCCTTTCCCTTTTTAAGAAATCCTTTATCTATCTCGCAATTGTATTGTCCTCGCTATTTATTCCGCTATTTTACGGCCATTTTATGGGCGACGGTCGCTCTTTAGGAATTATTCAATATTTGTTTGCCTTCTTATGCTATTTTGCCAGCCTTTTTTATTTATTGATTAATTATTACTTAATGCTTTACCAACGCCACAAGCAGGTATCTTACATAAGCTTTTCAAAAAATATTCTTCTGATTGCCATTATCTTTTCGTTATATTTTTTTAACTCACACTATACAGGGAGTGTTTTGATTGGGGCAAATGTGGTATCAAATACTTTAAGTGCCCTTTTATTTTTTAAATATATTCCGATCTCATATAAATCCCACGCACCAGACTCTGTAGCAAGAAAAGATTTTTTCAAGTACGTTGGATATGGTTCTGCTGAATATGGCCTGGGGTATATTTCACTCTATTTATCAACGGTTTTATATGTGAGATACTTTTCAAGTGATGACTTAGCTGGATTTCAAATTGTTTCGCGCCCGATTTACACGGCCTTGCTTAGCGTATTTTCTTATCCCATTTACAGAGTGCTTTTCCCAGACATCGTTAGCAAAATTGTGTCTGGCAACTATTCACACCTGCTGAGGCAGAATAAAAATTTCTATATCTATACCTTTGTTCTGGGCGTTCTGCTTATATCTGGCTCTCATCTGTTCGGCCGCACCTTTGTGATTTGGTTTTTTTCAAGTAACTATGCTGGGGCAGAGCAGTCTTTGAATATTTTAATATGGGCCGTTCCATTCGCTATGGTAAATGCATATACTTCTGCCGTTATCAAAGGTTCTGGTAATTTTAGAGTGGGCGTATTGATTAGATTTTTAGGTGCCCTTTGCTTCTTTGCTCTATTTTTTATCTTCATGCACTTTAATCTAGGGCCAAATTCAATTGTGTACGCAATAACAGTCTCAGTAATTTTATCTGCAACCGCATCTTTCTTTACAAAACAACGGATCATATCAAAATGGCAGTCAAAAACTATTCATGAATGTGAGAATACCAAAACTGTCTAGATAAATTTAAAAAATTCCATGCTCGGCGAATTATTTCATACATTAACCAATAACTTATCCACGCTTTATTTATAAGAATGATCAGCCCTAGCGCACAGATTGCATCGTTATATCCCATCAGAAATGATATTGCTGATCTTACGAGCCTGTGTTTTTTCTTTTGATTTAAATCAACGTCTTTACTGCTGGGCTGGTTCATTTGTGCCAAAAAAAACCGACAATTAACTATAACGGTATAAATGGCCAAAACTACTATAGGTAAAATGCTTTTTTCAAGTATGTATGTTGATACTATTAAACAGGCGTATGCAAAACAATCCACAAAACCATCAAAAATTCTCCCCAAGCTTGAACTTGCTTTCCATGCTCGGGCTAAATATCCATCAACATTATCAAGCATGATTATTAAAATGACCACGCCGCCAAACACTTCGTATCTTCCTTGCAATGCTAGTGGGATTAGCGACATTGCGAGCATGAGATTAATGAAAGTTACAAAATTCGGATGAAATAGTTTGTCTGGAAATAATCTAACAAAATATTCGGCAATGTGGTTGGCTATTATGGCACTCAGGCCGAACTGGGCCAGCCTATAGGAATAATCATAATTTTTAATTCGTAATTCACCCACAGCAACATTGACGTATATCGTAGCGCCAAAAACGTGTCATCAACTAATAGACAACGGAAGCCGCCGGCTTTGCTATAAGTATAAGTGTTTCACCACCTAAAATCTTTGCGTTTAGTGCTGGGCTAAACCAGTTAAAAACTTTCCTGAAAACACGACCTAAGCGGCCGAGGAGCCTTAAATTAGGCGAGTCTTTCCAAGCATTGCTATATTCTGACACAAGAACCTCATAGCCTGACTCTCTAAGCATTTTTTCAGCTATTGATTTTGTGTAATAATGAATATGACCAACAGAATCTCTTAAGTTCAGCAATTTTTGATCAAAAATTAGATTTATTACAGTTAAATCGAGGGGAAGGTGTATTATCACATACTTACCCTTATTTCGAATTCGCTCTAAAAAGGTGGTTGGATCTGCAAGGTGTTCTAAAACATCGATCAACATAATAACGTCAGCCGCACGACTCATGCCCGTTTCAAGAACATCTCCAATTTCAAAGTTTAAATTGGAATAGCTGTGGTTCCAAAACTGTTTTGCCTCGGGCGCAATATCCCAACCATAAAACTTATGTTTTGGCATCTCGGATGCGAGCCTTTTCAACAACGCCCCACTGCCACATCCGACTTCCCAAACAGTTCCTTGTTCCTCTGGCAAATGTGCTTCAATTTTTTTTGCAAACCGCTGGTATTTCCAATCTGCATCAGTTGAGTCCCAAGTGGGATTATTTTTAAAGTACTGACCATTTCGATAAAAATCTAAAATTCGACTCATGGAACGAATATTTGTTGTTCTAGATAGAATTTCTACTGTTAATGTGGCGCGCTATGATGTGTTTGCCATTAGCCTTGCGAGTTCTTCGCTTGAATTTTTGCTATAAAATGCGCTGACCACGCCGGACTCTCTAGCAAACGGTGTGTCTAGAGCAATAATTTTTAACTTATAAAAAGCAGATTCATGCAGAGGAAGGCAAAAGGATTCTAACGAACTTGTCACAACACTAACCTTGGATTCCGAGTAGAGTTGCGCCAATTCCTGGCGGGCGAGATTATTTACAATATTCAATTTAATATTTTTGAACCGTTTTTCTTTAAGTTTCACGGGTATTTCTGAAGAATCCAGAACCAACGCCACAGAAAGCAATTTGTTTGTTTCAGCGTCTAAAATTTCTAATGCTTTTATTAATGTTTTAATATTTTTATGCTTTAAAAAGCTAGTCACAGAGATAAAATCGTATTTTTTTTCAGTTGAAAAAACCTTTGGCAGTTCCGGCAAAAAGGGTCTTTTCTCAACGGGGACGGTTGGGAAATCCTTCGACACTAATTGTGTCATCCATCGCGTTTGCACCCAAATCACATTAATATTTTTAATAAAATTTTGCAGCCAGCATCGCTCTAAAATTATTCGCAAAAATAATTTAAGCGAATCCTTTGGCAATGAAATCTCTGACAGTAAAAAACAACTTTGCAGATATAAAATGGATTTATTCGCTAGTCGGCGCTTTGGCGGCAGATTACCAAAAAATAAAATTTCTTCGTTAGGGTTTTGAGCTGCGATTTTTGTTAAATCAAGCTCCGCGTTCATTCTGCTTTTTAGATTTGAATAGACCGGAAAAGTCTTTATTCCGAGCTCCTGTGCCCTTGAAACGTCATAGCGAGAGTCTACAAAAAGGGCCGAAACAGGGCCGAACTGACGACCTTCAATAAGCTCATCTAAAAGGACTTTTCCTCCGCCCGTATGTATATTAACAGCAAACACAATCATTACTGTTATACTTATCAAATCTAGGGCATGGTGCACATAGTTATTTCTATTAAAATAGAGAAAAATTCAGCAATGATTTCTGAATGAAAATCTTGGTTCTTGGGGCTCTGGAATGTGAGGGCACCAAACATTTTTAAAGTTGTACGATTACTATGGTTCGGCCAAGGTGGCCTGCTCCCTGCACAAGCTAAAGTCCTACCTATGACAATATCGGTATTTTTTAAAATGGCCCAAGCCTATGACAACATCGATACAACCTTGCTTGGTGGGCCGAAGCTAATAACGCGAGACTGGTATTATTCAGCACTGATTGCGTTTTCTCAGGCAAAAAAGGGTGGAATCCGATCCTCCCAGCAATGGGAGAGATTAATGCGCAGCGCGTGCTAATCTATATGTATGCTCGAAAACTTCCCAAGACTAAGTGGTTTATATCAATTGGCGAGCCAAAAAATTAATAAATATGAACTTTTAAAACTAATAAACCGAGTTTATGGATGTCAGGTTGAGATTAAACAAAAATCAGATTACCTTGTAGATAAATCTCTTAACTGCGAGTTGTATTCTAAATTGACTGGCTTTAAAAAACCAGAGTGGTTGTAAATGTTAACCGCAATGAAGAAAGATGAGCGGATAAATTATGACAAGTAAGAATTGCTTTGACGACAAAACCCCACTTATCACAGGTGGCACAGGCTCTATGGGGTTTTTATGAAGGTAATGACAATTATAGGAACACGTCCTGAAATTATAAAATTAAGCCGTGTTATAGCCGCGCTAGATAAATATATGGAACACACCGTTGTTCACACAGGACAGAATTACGATTACGAATTAAGTGAAATCTTTTTTAAGGACCTAGAAGTTCGAAAGCCTGATTACTTTTTAAACGCAGCGGGCGAGACTCCAATAGAAACCATATCTAATGTTCTAGTTGAATCCGATAGGTTAATGGAAAAAGCTAAACCAGACGCCGTTTTGCTTTATGGAGATACAAATTCGTGTTTGGCAGTTATATCTGCAAAACGTCGCAAAATTCCTATTTTTCATATGGAAGCCGGCAATAGGAGCTTTGATCAGAGAGTCCCAGAAGAAATCAATCGTAAAATTGTTGATCATTTGTCAGACATTAATCTGCCACTTTCAGAGCACGCTCGAAATTATTTAATTAAAGAAGGGATTCCTCCAGACCGAGTGATCAAAACAGGCAGCTGCATGAAAGAGGTTTTAAAGTATTATATGCCTAAAATTGACCAAAGCATTGTTTTAGATACTTTAAAGGCAAAAGCTAAAGAATATATTCTTGTTAGTCTGCATCGAGAAGAAAATATAGATTATGAAGCAAATTTACAAAATATTCTAACTTCTTTAAATTTGCTTGCGACGACTTTTAAAAAGAAAATCTTTGTTTCAACCCATCCGCGCACACAAAAGCGCTTGGACTCTCTTGGTTTTAAAAGCTCAAATTCACTGATCGAGTTTTTAAAGCCATTTGGATTTTTAGATTATAACAATCTTCAAAAAAATGCCTATTGTATAGTATCAGATAGCGGAACAATTACCGAAGAAGCATGCTTGCTCAACGTGCCCGCAATTACAATACGAAATGCTCACGAAAGACCTGAAGGCATGGATGTTGGAACAATCATTATGTCTGGAACTAATCCTGAAGACGTATGCAATGCAGTTAAATTGTCTGTAGGTACTGCTCGTGCCCCAATGATTCCTGACTACGAAGTGGAAAACGTATCCGAGCATATCGTAAAACTGATTCAAAGCTACACCCACTATGTGGATCGCTTTGTGTGGCGAAAAATGATCTAATGGAAACCATCCTTCTCACCGGCGCCACGAGCCAAATCGGCCCATATCTTATCAATCAGCTGTTACTGAAGGGCTATATGGTCCACGCTGTGACCCGATCGCGTGAAAAGACATTCGGCTCTGATCCCAGATTAAAATGGCATTTCCTAAGCAATGACAATCCTGTGACACAAATCATTGAAATGGCCCAACCACACGCTTGGATTAGTGTGGGACCATTGAGCCTGGTTTCGAAATGGTTATGCGAGCAAAAAAATTCGTCTATCAAGCGCATCATTGGAACAAGTTCCACTGGCGTTTTAACCAAGACAAATTCCAAAAACGAACGAGAACAAAAATCGATTCAAGCACTTTTATCCGATGAAAAAACCATTTCTGAAAAATGTAGTGCAAACAACATCGCCTGGACGATCTTTAGACCAACTCTTGTATATAGCGACGGCCGAGATAAAAACATTTCAGTTATCGTCTCACTAATAAAAAAATTCAAATTTTTTCCTGTTTGGAATAATGGCAAAGGCTTACGTCAGCCTATTCACGCAGAAGACATTGCCACAGCAATCGTTCAATCGCTCAATTGTGAAAAAACCTTTGGATCAATCTACGTCCTATCTGGTGGAAATATCCTTACCTATAAAGAGATGGTTGAAGCATTATTTCTATCAATGGGCAAAAAACCGCGAATTGTTAATCTTCCTTATTTTATTTTGGCAGGTACCATTGCAAGCCTGTCTCTGATACCAAAATTTCGATACCTGAATACCGAAATGGTCAGTCGAATAAACGACGATTTAAGTTTCGACCATGAAAAGGCCAAGCAAGACTTTGGATTTTCTCCTAGAAGTTTTACCCCTGAAAGCGTCTCACTTTGAGACGGTTTAATATTTAACACCTGTGCAGGCCTGAGACATATTTTCCCCTATAAATACACACAGTTGAGCTAACCTGGTATCCTGTTTGCTTCCTTATACAATACAATGAGCAAACATTTTGTCGTTATAACTATTTTGCTCAGTACGTTTTCAATCCTTGGTTTCTGCGAAAGCGAGATTACCCCCCGCGTATTGTATAAAATGGACTTGCGAACATTACCCAGTGATCCGGCTTACATCAAAACTGTTAAAAAGCAATTACGTGAGCTCAAATGGGAACATATCCAGCTTGAAAAAAAATGCAAAGCCGACATAAAAAAATATTTTGTCGAGAACTGTCGCCGTGGGCGCGAAAAAATAACTATTCGAACCGAACGATTGGTTCGAGAAATCGCGAGCTATAAGCTTAATTAAACCCATAACAGTTTGATGAAGAGCCAGAAAAATTGGTAGGCGCTGCCGGGATCGAACCGACGACATCCACCTTGTAAGGGTGGCGCTCTACCAGCTGAGCTAAGCGCCTATCAAAAGAGTGACCTTATTCATCCGATCACCTTGAAAATAGAAATCCCCTAAAAAGAGGATCTCTATTTTTAGGGGATTTCTATTCATCTGTCGAGCGTTTTTTAAAGTCTATTTATGCTGTCAGTTTTGACACTGATTTTCATCAGTTGCACGCTGAAGGACATGGTCTTCTTGAGTCGATTGTCCACGGTTGTCGCGCATAATTGATATGCCCATGGCTTCTTTACATTCAGCATATTCGGTCTCAGGAACTATGCAATAGCGACCTAGGTTCGCCAAAAATACATCGCGATCACCCGTTTCCGTAACCGCAGACATAAAGGCTGAAACAAGATTGTTTCTCACACTTCCCAGTCCAACTGCACGCAAGGAACCATTAACGATATTCAATTCAACCAGCCTTTGACCATCAAGTTCGAATTTGCCAACGCGCACCCTTAAATTTTCGTTTGCGGTCGAAACCCAACAACCATCTACGGATTCCCATGGAAAATCCATAACAATACCATGCGGGAATGGACTGTCTCCGCCCTTGGCACCACCCCTTTCCGTTTTCGCGACTGCCGAAATCGAAATTAGTACTCCCAATAAAATACATACCGTCTTTTTCATACTACTACCCCTCTAGTGTTGAAAACGAACCTTAATGTTCTTGTTAAAATAATATCCGTTTTTAGCTCTGAAAATATACTTAGGTTTTTCGTAATCCGGCTCTATCATTTTTCGAAGCCTCTTAATTGTTACATAGATTTTGTTATCATGAATTGCTGGGCTATATTCTTGATCCCAAATTGTTTTCACAATGGATTCTTTTGAATAAACCAGACCCGGTGCCTTCATCAACAGATGCAGCAATTCAAGCAGAATAAATTGATTTTTGAAATCTACTTTGCCACGCTTTTTTTCTGTAATGCTTTTATCAATCGGATCAAATACCAAATCGAAATCCGTATCGGGCTGAACCCCAAGCTCTGCAAGGCGCTCGTCAATATCTCGGCTTAATTTTTTCAAGTTGTTTGAATCAACAGACTTCCGTGCGAGCGTCAGATAAACACGGGCCAGCTCCATGTCCTTTGCCCTTTGATAGGTCGTGCCCAATACATAAAGTAAGTGAATATAGTAATAGTGGCTTTTTTCTGTTTTTAAAATATCGTAACAACCCCAAAGGGCTTCCAATGCTTCCTCATAACGGCCTAAATTACGTAAAATAATGCCATTTAAAATCTGCGTCGAAAGCTTAAGCTCTGGCAGCGGGAAGACCTCGAAGAAAACCTTCAAATTGTAGACCTCTTGGAGCGCTTCCGAATACTTTTCAAGTTTCGAATAGGTAATGGCAATACCGGTAATCGCATAGCACATATCTTTTTTGCTATTTTTAGACAGCCCCAGAGCCAGGGCTTTTTGAAAGTATTCGAGGGCTACATCGTGTTGCTTTTTAAAATCCGCGCATACACCCAGCGTGTAAAAAGTTTTAGATGTTAAAGCAAATCCATCTTTTAAAACGAGGTCCTGCAGGCGCTCTTTAGTTTGATTAATTTTATCTTCTTCTTCGCGATCAGCATACATGTGCAAAAGAGAATTCAAGGACTCCAGGTACACTTCAAAGTCCTTTTCTGCATAGGCGATTTCTACAGCACGTTCATAAAACGGGATCGCCTTTTCATGATCACATTTAGAAAGATAGAGCTTGCCAAATTCGATAAGAGTGGCTTTATCCGCATTTACCGGAAGTAAGGACACAGGTGCAACTTTGTTCAGAAGGTCTGACATTGAAAATTTCCCCCCCATGAGAATTTCTGAAATTGCCTGTCGAAAGAGGTACTATTTCTTACAAAGTCTTAATCTGTCGTCAACAGATTATTTAAGAATGTTTTCAAAGAACGCGCCTATTTGATTAGCATGATCTAGCAATTGAATTTCAAGCACCCATCGATAGGCTTGTGGGGTCTGTTCAAATTCTCGCAAAGCCCCTTTGTGATAAATTGCATGTGGGAAGTCCGATATTCGATGCCCACTGCCGCTAGTGGTAGAAAGTTCGTAACCGATCTCTCGCGCCAAGCCTGAAGCATAAGCATATAGCTGCGCACCACTTTCTCCAGTCCCTTTCCAGCGGCGACACACCTTTCCAAAAATTTCTTCACCCGCTCTTATAATGTTCCTTGCCGCAGGGAACTCTCCCACTACGAAGGTCTTCCCAACATCGCCTTCGTGATCGTAAAATATTGGACCCAAGTCTAAAAAGAAAACGTCATTTTCTTGCAACCGAACCGTGGGATCGGAAATCTCTCTGAAAGTTTTTACGGTGTTTTTCCCAAATCGAATTTTCGAAGGGTGCCATTTCTTTTCTGAACCAAATTTTTCAAATAGTTCCGCGGAAATCACATGGGCCTCTTCCTCAGACATTCCAGGCTCAACTTTTCCCGCCAATGTATGCAGCAATTCCCAGGCTCTTGCTTGGCATTTGTCCATGCCATCTGTATTAAATTTTTCGCCGACCTGTTCTATGTCCATGAATATCAATCAGGAACTGAAACATTAAGCAATAACCGCGGATATTGCTTGTTCTCTTTATATTTCAAATAATCAGGATCTTTTAAGACCTCTCGACGGCTCATGTCGTAAGAATACTGCATATGAGGTATTAGCTGGTTTTCTTCTATCTTCGCAAGAACCTGAACCCAAGGAATCTCTGATTTTTGATTCATAATCATATCCATCAAAGTTACAACAGTGATTTTTGCAAGATGAAACAGACTTACCAATCCATACGTCATTAAATGCAGCTTCGGATTTTTGTCACGATAAGCATCTTGATAATGGGCATACGTAGAACACGCGTCGAATAACATGATTTGCGTTTTAGTCGTTTGGAACCGAATGTCCATTGAATCTACAACTCTACCGGTAGACAGCCTGAAATCTGAACGGGTTTTCTTTCTATGAGCGGATTTTTGTGATGAGAACCCATAAAAAATTTTATTAAGATTGTTCTGCATGACTTCAGGATTCATGCTGACGCCGTCTCCAGAGTGGCCACCGTAATAAATAAAGTCACCATTTTCCCACGCTTCTTTCCAAAACTTAGGGAATGTTTTTAATGGCCGCGAGCGCTGCTCGTTTTCTGTGTTGGATAAATTCATACGAATGACATAGGTGCGACCTGCGTATTTTTTTACATAAGTGCTAAAATAAATACGATTCCAGTCATTATGCTCTTTAATCGGATTTTTTTCGATGTCTGTTCCCACAATATATTTCTGATACAATGGCCCCAGCTCTTTCCGAAATTGAGCTACGCCTTCCATTTTTTTAAATTTAAACTGACTTACAAAAATCTTGCCCAGCGAGCTATACAATTTCCACCCGTCATCTTTTTGAATTACCTTGGGATCATCTTTGCGATTCGGGTTCTCGTAGAATCCATTAACAAAATACATCATCACCAATTCACCGTTCCCATTGTCCCCGCGAATATCCTTGAGCGGTATTTTGGTTTGCTCGTAACCATCTGTAGATACGCGATGGAGCGACAAAGTTACAGGTTCGCCAATTGGCGGCTCCCCCACTTCTTTGCAGCGGAATGGGTTATAAAAATAAGAAAAATCAAACGGTGTATTGTAGTATTCGTCGGTACAATTAACCCATTTGCCATGAGCGTATTCTGTAATGTCGCTATTATAAATCTCGGGCATATTAATCAGCATCGGAAGCTGAATCGACCCCGACTGGGCAGCCCCTATCCAACCGGCAAGGACCGGCTTTACCACAAGCATCTTTGCCTTTGCCCGATATGTTATCCAAATATTTTTATCATTGCTTTTTACAAAGGATACAGCGTCTTCAATCTCAGGATCTTTGGTTCCCGCAAAGCCTTCGGCCAAGTCTTCTGGAACCCCATAGCGCTCGCCATAGTTTGCGGAATGGAGCAGGCCAAACATATGGCCTGAGTGCCATTTCCCCTGTGCTAAGGCGTCTTTGCGATCTAGTATACCGTCACGGACAGACAATAGAGACCGAAAGGATACCTCGTATGTGTACTCAACCTCTTCTGACGAATTGGCTAGCGTCACCGCCGAAGCGTAAGTAGTTGTTAACAATAGAAAAATAAAGGAATAAGCAAATATTTTCATAGGCTTACACTGTAAGCGTAAGCCTCAGCTTTTGCCAGTGTCGGGCGACTTTTATGTATTCTTTATACGCACATTCAATCTAGTGCAGTTCATGTCCTGTATATTGTGCTTTTAGACCAAAAATTCGATCTGCCGACACTTTGAAAACGTCGTTTGGCTTTCTGATATCCAAAGCGTTCACTAAAACCTGATCAACATGGTTTACCAAAAAAATCTTCAGATCTTTTAAAACTTCTTTTGGAATATCTTTAAGATCTTTCTCGTTTTCCTTTGGAACAATGACGGTTTTAATACCACCACGATGTGCGGCCAGAATTTTTTCCTTTAAACCGCCAATTGCAAGCACGCGGCCGCGCAATGTTACTTCGCCTGTCATCGCAACTGTTCGCTTCACAGGAATTTTTGTAATTGCGGATACGATACTCGTCGTAATCGCAATACCTGCTGACGGTCCGTCCTTCGGAATTGCCCCCTCTGGACAGTGAATGTGAATATCGATATTGCTATAAAACTCTTTATCAAATCCAAACAATGGTCCGCGCGACCTGACATAGCTCATCGCGGCCGAACAGGATTCCTTCATAACATCGCCCAACTGACCGGTAACTGTAAATTTACCCTTACCCGGCACAACGCTGACTTCGATCACGAGCAAATCGCCGCCAACCTCTGTCCACGCAAGACCGTTTGTAAGTCCGATTTCATTGATCTCTTCAATTTTTCCAAATTTATATTTTTCAGGGCCCAAAAGCTCCTGAATCATTTTCGGGGTGACCGCGTATGTTTTGTGTTTCAGACCGTTCAGCTTGTTTTCGCCATTTTTCTTCGCAGCTTTAGTTGTCTTATTCGACTTCAACATTCGAATTTGTTCCTCGCGAAGAATTTCCCTGGCTAACTTTCTGAATACGTTCGCAAACTCGCGCTCAAGATTTCGGACGCCCGCTTCGCGAGTATAGCCCCTTATCAAAGTACGAACCGCAGGGTCTTGAACCTTAATCAAGTCTTCGCTAAGGCCATGCTTCTCCAATTGTTTCGGTACCAGATATTTTTTTGCAATATTAAACTTTTCATTTTCTGTGTATCCCTCTAATTGAATCACTTCCATGCGATCAAGCAATGGGCGCGGGATAGGGTGCAATGAGTTTGCAGTTGTTAAAAACATGACCTTTGATAAATCATATTCTACCTCTAAATAGTGATCTTGGAATGTGGCATTTTGTTCCGGATCCAAAACCTCTAGCATCGCTGACGCTGGGTCGCCGCGGAAGTCGGACGACATTTTATCAATCTCGTCCAATAGAATCACCGGATTGCCTTTATCTGCCTTTTTCAAACCCTGTATGATTTTGCCCGGCATCGCGCCCACGTAGGTTCTTCTGTGTCCGCGGATCTCTGCTTCGTCACGCACGCCGCCCAAAGAAATTCTCACAAACGGACGATTCAATGATTTCGCAATCGATCGGCCAAGAGATGTTTTACCAACGCCCGGAGGGCCAACCAGGCAAAGGATCGGGCCGAAGGTTTTATTTGATAAGCCCTGAACCGCAAGGTGCTCCAAGATTCTTTCTTTTACCTTTTCTAAACCCCAGTGATCATCGTTAAGCGTATCTTCAGCATGCTTCAGATCGTGGTTTTCCTCCGAATAATCGGACCACGGCAAACCCAGAACCCAATCAATGTAGTTTCGTACGACCGTTGCCTCTGCACTCATTGGGGACATCATTTTTAATTTTTTGATCTCTTTCGAAACCTTTTCGAAAGCTTCTTTACTCATTTTCTTTTTGGAAAGCTTTTCTTCCAATTCTTTTATTTCTTGCTGAAAATCATCCTTTTCGCCCAGCTCTTTTTGGATCGCCTGCATTTGTTCGTTCAAATAGTATTCTTTTTGCGAACGCTCCATCTGTTTTTTCACGCGATGACGAATTTTCTTTTCAACTTCAAGAATTTCGATTTCGCCCGTCATCAGATTCAGCAGTTTTTCCAAGCGCTTTGCAGGGTCATTGACTTCAAGGATCTTTTGCTTGTCCTCAAGCTTCAAATTCAGCTGCGCAACAATAATATCGGCCAGCTCTCCCGCTTCTTCGATTGTTGAAACCCGCATTAGAATTTCAGGCGGAATACGCTTGTTCAGCTTCACATAGGTCTCAAATGTCGTTTTCACGGATCTCATCAGCGCGTTAGCTTCGATTTTATTGTCAACGCGTTCTGCAAGATCCTCGAACTCCACTTCAAAGTAGTCATCTACTTTCGTGTATTTCATAATTTTAACCCGTGATTTGCCTTCGATCAGAACTTTTACAGTCCCGTCTGGCAGCCGAAGCAGTTGGATAATGGTTCCACGGGTCCCCACGGCATAGATATCTTTTTGTTCTGGGTTATTAGTCTTGGCGTCTTTTTGAGCCGACAAAATAATATCTGTTCGCTCATTCATCGCGTGTTCAAGAGCATTGATACTTTTTTCGCGGCCCACAAATAGAGGCATCATCATGTGTGGAAACACAATCAGATCTCTCAGTGGCAATAGGGGGAGATTTTTAGGCTGTGGTTTATCTTTTCCCTCTTGTGACATATGCGCCCTTTCTGATCACGCGAGGGAAATTAGAAATTAAGCTGGTTCGTCTTTTATCTTCTTTTCAGCTTCTGGTTCACCCTTGACGTAAGTCGGTTTCTTGCCCTCGGTGATAACCTTATCATCGATTATACATTTTTTAACGTCCGTCATGGAAGGGATTTCATACATCACGTCCATCATTGCCTCTTCAATAACACTACGCAGTCCACGAGCGCCTGTTTTTCGCTTCAAAGATTCTGCGGCTATGGCCTTTAGTGCAGCCTCAGAAAAAGAAAGCTCGACCCCTTCATAACCAAGGAGCTTATTGTATTGTTTGGTAAGGGCATTTTTTGGCTTTGTTAAAATGTCCATCAATGCGTCTTCGCTAAGCGGATCTAATACCGCCACCACAGGAAGACGGCCAATAAATTCGGGAATCATTCCAAATCTTACAAGGTCATCCGGGCGAATTTGTTTCAACACGGCGTTCTTTTCAGACTCAGAGTCTTTTGCAGATGGAATCGATGCCCCGATACCAATTGACTTATTGGTCAAACGGTTTTCGATGATTTTATCCATCCCAACAAATGCACCACCGCAGATAAAAAGAATATTTGATGTATCTACTTGAATAAAATCTTGTTGCGGATGTTTGCGTCCTCCTTTTGGGGGCAAATTTGCAACGGTTCCCTCTAAAATCTTTAAAAGCGCCTGCTGAACACCTTCGCCGCTTACATCCCGCGTGATCGAAGGATTTTCTGATTTTCTTGATATTTTATCAATTTCATCAATGTAAATGATACCGCGCTGACATTTTTCCACCTCATAATCCGCAGCCTGGAGCAGGTTTAAGACCACATTTTCCACGTCTTCGCCCACATAGCCCGCTTCCGTCAGAGTTGTTGCATCTGCCATTGCAAAAGGCACCTTTAAAAAGCGAGCAATTGTTTGAGCCAACAATGTTTTTCCAGTGCCTGTTGGGCCAATCAGAAGGATATTTGACTTGGAAAGTTCGATGTCGTCTTTTTTAGCAGGAGCATTGATTCGTTTGTAATGGTTATGAACTGCAACCGATAAAGCTTTTTTAGCTCCATCTTGACCAATCACGTAATTGTCCAAAAATTCCTTGATATCTTGAGGGCGCGGAATTTCGACGCCACCGTGGACAGTGGCGGCCTCTCTTTCGCGCTCTTCTGCGATAATGTCATTACAGAGATCAATACATTCATCACAGATATAGACGCCGGGACCCGCTATCAGCTTTTTAACTTCCTTTTGGCTCTTCCCACAAAAACTACAAGATAGTCCCGTAAAATTCTTCTTGCTCATTCTTTTCCTTCTTTCGAAGTCTTTCTGAAGTCTATCACAGAATCGATTAATCCGAATTCTTTTGCTTGAGTTGCAGTCATAAAATTATCACGTTCCATTGCAGCATGCAGAGTTTTGAAATCTTTACCCGTATGTTTAACATATATGTTGGTTAGCTCTTCTTTTGTTCTCAAAATTTCACGTGCGTGAATTTCAATATCGGTCGCTTGTCCGGAAAGTCCACCCTGAATCAGTGGTTGGTGAATCATAACGCGCGAATGTGGTAACGCGAATCGCTTGCCCTTTGTGCCGGCGGTAAGCAGCAAAGAGCCCATACTTGCCGCCATACCGAGGCAGTAGGTTGCAATATCACAGCGTACAAACTGCATGATGTCATAAATTCCAAGCCCTGCGCTTACGCTACCGCCTGGCGAATTAACATACACTTGAATATCCTTTTCCGGGTTTTCGCTTTCAAGAAACAGAATCTGTGCAATTGTCAGGCTTGCCACCTCATCAGTTATCGCTGTCCCCAAGAAAATAATTCGTTCTTTGAGTAGTCTTGAGTAAATGTCGTAACTGCGCTCGCCTCGCGACGTCTGTTCTATAACCATAGGGATCAAAGGCATATTTAACTCCGCTGATAAAACTTGTTGGATGGCCAGCGCCATCTTGCTATCTGGATGCCAGCTTTATAAATAAACTGTCTCCCGGATGCTATCATATTTTTATCGGTTGTTGGTTAATGTCGCTTTATCCAAATCAAATAAGATAGAGCATTTTGCCTTTCCAAAAATAGACCCCCTGTGCTATTAAATGTATCAATTATCAATTCCCGACAGGACGTGTGACCTGATCTACGCAAGCGGAGGCAGCGATGTTAAATCTTGGTTTTTCGAATAAGGCTTTAGACCAGCTTAAAAATACGACAATAATTGCGCTTTTTGATACGACCCGCAAAGCTCTGCGCATGAAGAGCCTAAAAGGGGAAGTACTTGGAAAAATAAAAATCCATATGGAAGCGCTCGATTACAAAGGCAAAATTGGAGAGACCCTTTTTTTTCGCGGCCTAGAATATAACAACCAAGAAAGTATTCTTGTCATCGGCACTGGCGCCTTGAAAACATCTGAAGATTATAAGCGTCTCGGCGCTCATGTTTTAAAGGCGGCAAAAGGAACAAGATCAAAAAACTTCATTTTCCCATTAGAAAACTTTGGCGCTGAAAAAAGCCACGACCATCTCTCTGCTTTCTATGAGGGTATGTACTTGACAGACTATAGTGTTGATAAGTGGAAATCAAAAAAGAAGGACGACAAAAAAAAGGATGACCTTCGGTTTGAGTTTTCTGGCCACATTTCCATTGCAAAAAAAGCCCATGATTATGCAAAAACTCTATCGGAATGTATAAACTTCGCTCGCCATTTAGGCGACTTGCCGGGGAACCTGTTAACCCCGCCAGAGTTTGCAAAAAAAACTCAGGCAGAAGCAAAAAACACAAAATTAAAAGTTACGGTCTGGGATCGATCGCGTATTAAAAAAGAAAATATGGGCTGCTTTTTAGGCGTTTCCTTGGGTGGTGTTGGTGGAGGACCGGACCCACGGTTAATCATTATGGAATACAACGGCGGTGGAAAATCAAAAAGGCCCGCGTGTTTCGTAGGCAAGGGCCTAACTTTCGATACTGGCGGCATCAGTATAAAGCCCGCGGCAGGAATGCACGAAATGAAATACGATATGTGCGGGGGTGCAAATGTCGTTGGAACAATGCTTGCGATTGCAAAGCTGAGACTAAAAGTAAATGCGATTGGTATCGTTCCCTCAACTGAAAATATGCCTGGTCCACTGGCGAATAAACCGGGCGATATTCTAACCGCACGAAATGGAAAAACTGTCGAGGTGAATAATACCGACGCTGAAGGGCGCTTGATTTTGGCCGATGCCCTTGTGTATGCAAGCGAACAAAAGCCTGCCTTTATTTGTGATATCGCAACCCTCACCGGTGCGATGACGATTGCCCTTGGAAATTCCCACACAGGATTTTATGCAAAAAACGACGCTTTCGCAAAAAGGGTGGAAAGCGCCGCCAAAAAATGTGGTGAATCTGTTTGGAGAATGCCTGTCACCGATGATCACTTGGATGACATGAAAGGTACTTATGCCGACCTTACAAATGTCGGATCGACAAAATTCGCTGGCAGTGCGCAAGCCGCTGCGTTTTTAGCTGAATTTGTAGATTTAAAAATTCCATGGGCTCATTTCGATATTGCGGGAACCGCTTGGTATACAGGGAACAGGCTGCCCTATAACCCATCCAAAGGCGCATCCGGAGTCATGATAAAAACATTTATCGAACTAGCCAAATAAGGCGCCTGGCACCCGTTGATGGATATGATGACAATTCAAGATAAACAAAAGCGAATTGTGGATGAGTTTTCCAAGATCGATGCGTGGGAAGACCGCTACAAACTATTGATCCAAAAGGGTAAGGCATTGCCCCCCTTGCCAGCTGAAATTCAAATTGAGAAATACAAAGTCAAAGGCTGCCAATCCAACGTGTGGATGCACGCCCGAAAGGACAATGGAAAGATTATTTTCGTTGCAAGCTCCGACGCAATGATTGTCCAAGGATTAATTGCTCTACTTTTAGAGGTTTATTCTGGTCACACACCTGAAGACATCATGACAACACCCGCGAAATTTATAGAAGATATTGGCATCAATACCCATCTATCACAGGCTCGCGCCAACGGCTTGGCCGCTATGCTGAAACAAATGAAACTGTACGCGTTCGCCTTAGGTCAAATTTAGCCTATTTTCACCATGTCCGACTTTCGTCTGTCGCGCCTTGCGGCCAGTTCTTTTTATATGTTTTTATCTTTTAAAGCGAAAGTTCCGAAACAGATATTGTGAAAAAGTTTTTTCTTAGCCCACTTTTTATATTTAACTTTATTGCAATGGCCGCATTTTTTGCTGCTGTAGTTTTTGTAAAAAACCAAGCCCTTCGCAACCCGGCTGCCATTCCCAAGGTTGAAATGTTTGATTTTTCTACATTGGACGGCGGCGAACTTAAAGAAGCCATGACAAAACAAATTCTTCGGGACTTTGAAATTAAAAAGAAAGACTCTCTTTTTGAATTCCACTTTGGAAATTTTTTAGCAAGCCGTGACAACGGGGACCCACAGTATTTTTGCGATTATTTTGGCAAAATCACGCTTGTATTCGAAGCTGAGGGAATGGCATCCAGCGGAGACCGACCACAGCTTGTTGTCAGTGCAGGTTGCACATCAGCTCTTGATTTTAAGAAAAGTGATCCTGTAAAAATCCCCGTGGATCTGATAAAAAAATTAAAGGCGACAAGCGTAGATTGGACTTATGATCAACAACCTGGTGTTTCATATTCATTTAGAAATCTGGATGGAATTTGGCCTAATTATTGGGTGCTTTCGGAAGTAAAGCTTAAACATTCAAGCGATGCTTCAAAAGATCTAAGCTTGGATCGATACACAATATATAAAGGTATGCCAACACCTCCAACAATGTCTTGGGAATAGGAACAGCTCTGTCAACAATTACAATTTTTGGGCAAGCTTAGCCCGAGCGCTTGCATTTCTTTGCCAACCGCAAGCGAGCCAATTCGCGCAACCCATCCGTATACATTTTCGTATAAATGATCTTCGGGGCTGATTTTTAAATCTGCCACACACATCCTTTTATAAACTGCCCCAGGACTGTTTAGACTGTCATTCGGGCCTTTTTCATGGTGAGCTCGGAAAAATCCGCCTGCCAAATCACAGCCCACAATGTAAAGCACAGGCTCTGCTGTATATCCGTCTGCTGTTACCGTTGTGGGTATTCCCTCTTGAACAATTACTTCACTAACATCTGTGCCACTTTTTGCTGCCTTCATTTTTGTTCGCATTCGGTTGTTCCAATCACGAACCTCAGCTCCTGACGAGGCGGACATCACGGCAAGACCGTAAGTACCAGAATTATTTTTTACAAATACTGATGGTTGCGTTTTAATGCCTCGCTTGTCATACTCTTGCTTGATCATCCCAAGCATTTTGTCTACCCGCTGTGCCAATTGCTCTCTGTTCTCTAAATTTGAAATATCGAATTTTTCAAATAATTCTGTTCTAATTTCAAATGCCCACGAATCCATTCCAATGGTCTCTGCAAACTCTTTCGCAAGATCATTATAGTGCCTAAAGTGATCACTTTTTTTCCGCTGATACCAGCCCAACTGTTGCGGCGGATTGATCGGTGTCTTGATTCCGGAAACCCATTCCCGACGTTCTTGCGAAAAATCATTATTGCTAACAAGAAGGTCCGGGACAAATCCGTCTCTGAACCTAACTTCTCCATTCGCCTTTCGAGACCCATTGATCGTCAATTTTTTCCCAGACGCAGTCTCCGCCTGAATGTCTTCATCTGTTTCTTTCGGAAACAAAATCCTTACCTCGTACCCGGCTTCTGTGACCATTTGCCGCAACCAACATACATTTTCCCAATAAAAGGCATTTTTAGTATGTTCCTCTGCAATGATCCCGATGTTTTTAATTTGATCTCCGTAAAAGTGTTTTAGGTAGTCTTTAAAAATTTCTGGCGCATGTTCTTTGTCGGTTGGACATATATTGTTGAATCCAGCCGGATAGATGTTGGCGTCAACTGACGCGATTTTGTAAGAAGAGTCTCGGACGTCTACGCTGGTATATATTGGCAGCGGAAGGTGGTGCCGACGCGAAGAAAACCAATCATGAAGTTTGGTTTGATTTTTTATAATCTGTTCATGAACTTTATTTTTTAACATTTTTTCCCACCAAAATAGAGCCGCCCGCAACCGCAACGGGCAACAATAAGAAATTCACAAACGGGACGAGGAATATTAACCCCAACGCAACAGCAAAACCACTAATTTCTGCAATGTGCTTTCGGAAAAATATCACGCGTTCCTTAAATGTTAACTCAAGCACTTCGAGGGAATAATCTATACAATCAAATGCAAGCAACATCAAACCACCAAATAAAACAACCAGAGAAACTCCTGGGATAAACGATCCTGCAAACATAACGACCGCCAAAGCAGTCACCACGAAAGACTTTATGATGGAGGCCCATAGCATTTTTACAAACTTGGACGTATGCTGTGCGACGCCCTGTCTTTGCGGCGGTAATATTCCTAAAATTTTTAAAACTTTTTCCGCAAGTATTGAATTAAATGGCACAGAAATAATGGTTGCAAAAAGATAGGAGAACAAAAATACAAAAACCGTAATAAGCAGATATCCGACAATGTTCAACACCGTTGAAACAAAGCCTCCACCCGCCGCCATCCAACGACCAAAGGCCAAAGAAATTATATCCGAAGAAAAGTACAACCCAGAAAAGATACCTGCAAACAACACCAATATCGTAAGAATGATTGGGAAAAGCGTTTGTTTTTTTAGTTCGTCGCGAGCCAGAATAAAACTCGCCCCCTTAAACGGAGCCGAGACGCCCGAAAGGAATTTACTCATCTTTGATTTTTCCTTCACGCTTCGGGCTTTCAAATTTTTTAGCCTCTTCCGTTAGCCCTTCCCCAATGGGGCGTGATTCAACAAGCTTTTCGATTTCTTTTTTCGTTATCGAAAGACGTTCCAATGTTTTTTTCAAAGTTTTATTTTCAACTTCAGGTAAAATTTGATCTTCGAGGTTAGACATTTGATCAAGCAGCGTGTAGCCCATTTTCCTTTGTTTCTCTTGCAAACTCCGCTTTGTTACAACAGGGTCTTTGCCTGGGTCGCCCTTCATTTCATTTATATTCTCATATCCTGCCCTGTACAGCTTTTCCAACTCTTCTCCCGCCTTGGGGGACCATTTTGAATCGTTTATTTCAAGTGCGAATAGTAAATAATTTTGCGCGTGCTCGATTGAATAAATCGTATCTTCAAAATTCTTGTCGCGTTTAATCTGTGACGATATACGTCCCATTCCAAAAAGAATTTCTGCAAGCCATTCGCTCTTTTCTTCATAGTCTCCTAGATTAGTACGCAGCTTTGCAATTCCCTTTTCTGCTTTTAAAAAATAAGTCCGGGCCGTTTTCAACTGACCTATTCGCATATATGACATTGCAAGACGAGCTGGAATTTCCATATTTCCAAGTTCAAACGTAAGGTTCTTTTTTCTTTTCAGAGCGTCTTGATATGTTGCGATTGCTTTGGCATCGTCACCCAAAAATTCATAGCACATTCCCATCCTGTAAAGCGCCTCTGCGGCTCGGCCCCATTTTGCCGCCTTCTGAAGCTCAATAACAGTTTTGAAATTATCAATGGCGGTTCGATAATCGCCCGCTCGGAATGCAATCTCCCCTTTGTTCATATAAAAATCCACAGAACTGCCAGATATTCCGACAAGCTTTGCCCCCAACGCTTCTGTTGTCGTTGGGGCAGTCGATGGGGGTTCTATGTCCGAGTGATCTGACGTGCTCTCTGCCACGTTAGTTACATTCACCTCTTCGACCGAGGAGCAGCCTACTAGAAATAAAAAAGAAATAATCAGCAATTTAAAAGTCATGGTTAAACTCGTTAGCTAATTTTTTTAACATTATCGCTTCATCTTCACTATATTCAATCATGGGGAGTGTTTTTACCCCAACCCTTTGATCCCATTGATTTTGAAGATTTTTAAAATGTCGGCTTTGAAAATCAATAAAGTTTTTTATTTTTTCAAAAAAGACCTTTTCCGTGCCGCTCAATGTCTCTACATTCACTCTGGGCAAAGCTCCATTCATAACTATTTTTGACAACATAAAGCCTCGCGCCTTTAAATCTTCAGAAATACGTAGGCTTTCCGATATTTTATTATAATCAAAGCGCGTGACAAGTATAAAAGCCGTTTGGCTGCTGCCCAATATGCTCCGAACTTGGTTTGAAGTCGCTTTTACATGCTGCCGAAGTTTTGAAATCAAAGTGAAAAAAATTTCCATTTCCTTTAAAAATTGACTGCCCGTTATTTTTTCAAAAATTTTAAATGCCATAAGTGTGCCTTTATTTAAGATACCAAATAAGGCGCTTCGCTTTATCCCAACCTGGCTGAACCAATCGACAACTGATCCACTGAATAAATCATAAATGTGCTGCGGAGACTCTAAAAACTCTAGCGTGTGCTCCGCCGGCGGCGTATCCAAAATAACCAAATCATATTTTTTGTTCAGATGGGCACGGGACAAGGCCTGAAGCGAGGTAAACTCCTGGGTACCGCTTAGCGAGGTCGAAAGTTCTTTGTAAAAAGCATTATTTAATATCAATTCTAAATCTTTTGGGTCAGCGCCAGAATGTGCCAAGAAATCATCAAAAATTTGTTTCGGGTTGATCATTGCCGCATACAGCTTGCCATGACCACTAAAATGATCGACTAAAATTTCTTCGCCTTTCCAACCATCCAGCCCAAATGCCGACGCCAGCCGTAAAGACGGATCTATTGTTAAAACAAGAACAGCCTTCCCCTTTGCCGCCGCGGCAACAGCCAGGGCCGCGGACACCGTTGTCTTTCCAACTCCTCCGCTCCCCATGCAAATAATGACTTTTTTACTGTCGAGTAAGTTCATTGATATGCTCCTCTGACAGCGCTCGGGCCAACTCCATTCCCGTTTTTTCCTCTAAGATATATGGTATTTTTAAAAATTCTCCATTTATTCGGCCCAAATTAATCTGTTGCTGCTCCATATATTTTTGATAAAATCGCAGGTCTGCCCTATCAGATTTGGAAATTTCATTCGGAATTTCTAAGAATTGATTGCATACTAATTGTGGATTAGACCCAAACTCATCTTTCAAAAACTGCACCAGCTCAAGGGCTTCTGTCGTCGGAAGATCTTCTGCTTTAAACAAAACTACCTGCTCGCAAATCTCTGCGTTTTTAATAACCTCTACCATTTTTTGGCTGTGATGTCCCATGGGCCCGTGATGAAAAACTTTTGAAATTCCTTTCGGCGCCATCAAAAGCGCTTTATGGTGTCCTGTTGAATAAGAATCTATAACTATATGATCATAATCAAGCGGTGGACCAATCTCGCGAATTCCGCTTGTTATTTTTCCAAGAATCGCTAACTCTTTTAACGCGGGCGAGGCATTAATAATTTCACGCATAATCTTATTTTCAAAAAAAATGTCATAAAGCTTTTCAACCTTTACATAAAAAGTAACGTATTGTCGCAGACATGAATCTGTATTCCAAATCGCAATATCCAAATTTTTTTCAACTGGGCGCGGGTCAAATTCAACAACCGGAATATTTAAAAAGTTTTGGTAGAAGCTGTTGGACCCAAGCTCTACTAAAAGAACCCGTCGACCTTTGGCTGAAAGATTTAGTGCAAGCCCGGCCGCAAAAAGTGATTTTCCGACCCCTCCCTTTCCTGTCACAAAAATGATTGGCTTTACTATGTTCGACATAAATGACCATCGTAATATACGAGTGGTGAAAAAGCGTTTATTTTGATATAAATGCAACGCGCTAAGCCCTTGCCTTCTGTGATACTTTCGCCTACTCTGCCGCTTCTAATAACACACACAGACAATAACCCTGAGGAAGACCCTATGAAGGTAAATTTGGAAGAACTTTCAAAGCTTGAACGCCGATTAAACATAGAGATTCCCCTTGAAAAGGTGGCAAAGGCTTTTGAGCGCATTTATCAAGAATTTCAAAAACAGGCCACAATTAAAGGCTTTCGCAAAGGCAAGGCTCCTCTAGATAAAATTAAGAGCATCTACAAAGATGAAGCCCGTTCAAATGTTTTACAAGATCTCGTGCAAGAACATTTTTTCCAAGCGATTGATCAAAACAATTTAAAACCAATTCAACAACCCCGTTTAAAAATACACGATCTTGATGAACACAAGTCGTTTTCTTTCAGTGCTGATTTTGAAGTTCACCCTGAAATCAATCTTAAGAACTATGAAAACTTATCAGTAAAAAAAGAGCTCTTAGACGTTGATGAAAAAGTAATTCAGCAAACACTCGAAAAAATGCAAGCACAACAGGCAGAGTTTGTTCCGGTGTTTGAAGACCGCCCCTCACAAAACGGTGACGTTGCCGTGATAGATTTTGAAGGTTTCGTTGACGGACAACCGCTTGAAAATGCAAAGGGAACCCAACACAACCTGGAATTAGGCTCAAACCAATTTATTCCAGGATTTGAAGAAGGATTACTGGGCACAAAGCCTGGCCAATCGCGTACATTAAATTTATCTTTTCCGCCAGAATATCACGTTGCCCAACTTGCAGGAAAACCTGTGCGTTTTGAGGTTCAAGTAAAAGAGCTAAAAAAGAAAGCTCTCCCTGCCTTGAACAATGAGTTTTCTAAAAAAATGGGTTTTGATACCGTTGATGCATTAAAAGCAGCCATCCTTGAAGATGCAAAGAAAAACGAAGAGGCTCGCATTAAAGAAGATTTTAAAAATCGTCTTTTAAAAGAATTGGCCAAACAAAACCCAGTCGATGTCCCTAAATCTATGTTAGAAAGCCAAAAATCATTTTTGATTCAAGATATGCGCGAGCGTATGCGAGGGATGGGAATGACAGAGGCAAATTTTGATGATTATTCTTCGAAATGGGATTCGGACTTCACCGAAACCGCTACATTCATTGTCCAATCAAGCTACTTGATCAATGCTATTGCTGCCAAAGAAAGCTTATCTGCATCTCAAGAAGACATGGAGAAAAAAATCCAGTCTTATGTCGATCAAACAGGAATGGACCCGGCAAAAGTGCGATCAATCTATAACAACGAAGAAGCCCGAAGCCGCTTGAATCACATAATTACAGAGGAAAAAGTGGTCGAATTTTTAACAGGAAAAGCAAAGGTTATCGAAGTTAAAAAAGCAGACCTAAAGGACTAAATCGCTTTCTACTTGCTAATCTTTGTTGGTGAATTGCCTTTAGAAAAGACCTTGGCCGCCTTGAGATAGTTCAATGCTTGCAATACCTGATAGTCATCCTTTAAGAGCTTTTCGCGAACATCATTGGTTTCCACTGGCAACTTAGATTTTTCATTAGAAGACTCTAAATGGCCTTCTATGTCGGCTTCGCGCTTAATCAGCTTTTTGACTTTTGCCTTTTCAAAAGCGTCGAGATCCAAGTCCTCAACCATCAGATCGGGCTTGATTCCTTTTGCCTGGATTTCTGTGCCCTTCGGCGTGTAGTAACGGGCGACCGTCAACTTTAAGCCTGATCCGTCGCCAAGTTTTACGACGGTCTGTACAGAACCCTTTCCAAAGCTTTGCTGCCCTAAAATCACAGCACGATTATTGTCCTGAAGAGCGCCTGCAAAAATCTCACTAGCGCTGGCAGAATACTCATTGATAATAATAACAATTGGAAAACCAACCATACCGTCCTTTGCTGTAGCGTAGATTACGTCTTTGTCTTTTCCCCCACGCCCCATCGTACTTACAATCACGCCCTCTGTTAAAAATAAGTCGCTCAGTTTTGTTGCTTGGTCTAACAAGCCTCCGGGATTATTTCGAAGATCGATGATGATTCCTTTGATTTCGTTGTTATTCTTCTTAGAAAATTTTTTTATGAGACTCTCAAAGTCCTTAAACGTGTTTTCTATGAAACCTGTTATTTTAAAATATCCGTACCCACCTTCAAGATCAGAAAATTTGACAGACCTGACCTTCACAGTTCCGCGCTCAATGGTGAAAGTTTGAATTTTCTTAAAACCTTCACGCATAATTCCCAATCGAATTTTTCCATTGTCCTTTGCCTTCATTTTCTGAGCTGCATCGGCCAAGCTAAAGCCCTTTGTGGACTCACCATTAATGATCATGATTTTATCGCCCGCCTTTATCCCGGCCTTCCATGCCGGGGTATCTTCAATAGGGGAAATAACCGTCAAAATATCATTTTGAACACTGATCTCCACGCCAATACCGTTAAACTCACCCGCAGTCTCTTCTTGGAATTCTTTGAAATATTCTGGGGGCAAAAAGCTCGAGTGCGGGTCCAGCCCACTGATCATTCCTTTGATCCCGTTATAGATAAGCTTTGTCGCGTCAACGTCTTCCACATAATATTTTTGGATCAAGTTTAAAACTTTTGTGAATATCTGCAGATCTTTATACTTTTCTTCGGCCTGGCTTGAAGCAATTGAAAAAATACCTATCGCTGAAATTACGACGCTGATCTGTAACCATCTTTTTTTATAAAGCGGCATGCTTAGCTCCCGAGTTAAACTCTTTTAAATTAATCCATTCGAGCGGATCTGTTGGCTCAGAAAAGTGCCGAACTTCGAAATACAAACCCTTGCCGAAAAATGGATGCGTATTCCCCGTCCTACCGATCACCTGGTCCTTTGCGACCTTGTCACCATGACGAACTAAAAATTCATCTAGGTGACTATAAACGCTATAATAATGGTCTCCATGAGAAACAATCACCGTCTTGCCAAATCCAGGAATTACGCCCCTAAAGGAAATGTCACCATCATAGATTGAAGATACATTTGTATCGATATCGGCCTGAATGAAAACTCCCTTATGAATTAATTTGGTTTGATAAACGGGATCGTGGTAATAACCATATTTCTGGATAATTTTCCCCAGTACGGGAGCCTTCAACTCTCCTTTTTCTTCAAACAACAGCGGTTTTAAAATTATTTCGTAAAATGCTTGGGCCTTCGATTTTTCTTCGGATTCAGGCATAGTTTTTAAACGGAGCTGCTTCAGCTTTACAAATAGCAACGCTTTTTGGGTTGCAATTTCCCCTAACATCTCCGTTTTTTTTTCTTTACTTTCAGAAAGTTCACGCTCTTTATCCAAGACAGCATTTTTAAGATCTGCCAACTCCTCGCGCTCTTTTCGAAGCTGATCCCTTTTTACGATCAATGTATGAACATCTTTAAAGTAATTTTTTAAAGACGAAAAATCTTTTTCAGTTAACAGCTTTAATAGCCTTAAATTGCGGTCCAATTCGATTGGAGTTTGGCTCGAAAACAACAGTTTCAAAAAACTCAAATCCTGGAATTTAGCCATAAAGACTATCCGCTTTCGGATCTCTATTTTTTGAACGCGAATTCGAGCTTCTATTTCTTCAACTATTTGATTCAATTTTTCAAACTTAATTTGAACCTTGTTAAACTTTGTAAGGGCTTTTGACTTTTCTTTGTTGACCCTTTTCATTTGCATTTTGATACCATAGAGATCACTTAATATGTTTCTCTGTCTAACTTCTTTCTGTATGAGCTTGCTCTTTTCGCCTCGATACTGGCTTACAGCCGTCTCTGTGAGCGCAGGGGCCGAGCCCAAAAAGAGAACCATTGGAATAAAAAATCTAAGCTTTCTCATTCAATACGGCCCAGCCGGAATTGATTTTTTTAACACAAAGATAGGCCGTCCCCGCCCCCAGAAGCGATCCGACCACGATAAGAAGCATAACCTCATACCATTGGTAAAACCTAAAAATACCAGCAAGCCCCCAAAGGCCGATCTCCGACAACAGAAGTCGATCTTGCAATTGATATAAAACATAGCTGGCGACGACTGCAATCAGAGATGAAATCAATCCAAGAATCCCACCCTCAAAAATATATGGAGCGCGAATCATGTTCGCCGTTGCACCCACCAATTCAAGGATTTCGACCTCTTCTTTTCGCTGTATAACAATTGCCTTGATGGAATATCCAATTACAAACAAACTGCCAAACAATAGGATGAAAATAATAGTCCAGCCCGTTTTATGAATCGCGCTCACAAATACAGAAAAATTTGTGATCCATTCCTGCCCATATGATACATCGTCAACGCCATCTAACCGCATAATATTTGTGGCCAGCGTTGATAAATCTTCGACTTTAATCGCTGGCAGCATTTTCACTACGTAGCTTGATGGGACCATATTTAAAAACTCATTGTCTTCTTTGAACTCCGGAACATATTTAGACATTTTTTTGAAAAAACCATCCGTTGTTGTTTTTCTGTCCAAATAACGAATTTCTTTAAATTTATCCATTTCTTCAAGAGATTTTAAAAGCGACGCCTGTCTTGAGGGCTCGATAGAGTCCTCCAAATATACATTCATTTCAAGGTCTGAGCCCCAGCTTACAACGAGACGTTCAAGGTTTGTAAACACAAGATAGAATGAAAACACTATCGTCAACGCACTTGAAAGAACCAGTAGGGATGAAAGCTGAATTGTAAGATGGTTTTTCCAAGAGCGAACAACAGACTTTAAAAAATAATCAATATTCAGCATTACAGTGTCCCAATAATTCCATTTTGAACATGAAGACGCTTTTTTCCACTCTTGTTCACAATATTAATGTCATGAGTTGCGACAAATACAGTGGTGCCCTCACTATTGATCTGTTCAAAAATATTTATAATTTCCAAGCTCAAATCAGGATCTAGGTTTCCAGTTGGTTCGTCTGCAATCAGAACATCGGGTTGATGAATCAGGGCGCGGGCAATTGCCGTTCTTTGCTTTTCGCCGCCGGAAATTTGATTCGGGTAAAAATCCAATCGATCTGTTAGGCCGACAATCTCTAATATTTCATCAACTCGCGCTCGAATAATGGGTTGCTTATATCCTAAAACTTTTAACGGAAGGGCTATGTTTTCTGCAATAGTTTGATCGCTTAAAAGCCTGAAGTCTTGAAAAACAACTCCAATTTTTCTGCGATAATACGGGACGTCTTTTTCAGTAATCTGGTCTAATGCATACCCCGCGACAGAAATATTTCCCGAAGATGGCTTGTCAAATGCCGACATCAACCGAAACAATGTTGTTTTTCCAGCGCCACTCGGTCCGGTAATATAAATAAACTCTCCTTTTTCAACTGTTAGATTAATGTTTTTTAGCGCATGAATGGGGCCTGGGTATGTTTTATAAACATGTGAAAACTCGATCATTTATCTATACTACCGGGGATTACAGAGATTGGCCAGAAAGCAGGTGGTCTAGAATTTTCTGATGTTGGTCTTTCATCGCAAGACGAATGGCCCGTTCGTCCGAAACAGGTCCCCTTGAAAGAGCCTGCTGATAGGGGGTTTTGATATTTTTAATAACAGCGCCATTTTTAAAAACCTGAGTCACAATAAAAGGATTCTTTAAACCCCAATCCTCTGTTTGAACATGATACGAAGCCCCCGAAATTTCGACGTCTGAATTGTAGCCCTTTTGCATGAGAAAGATAATATTTTAAGCGTTCATTTTTTCCAAGTCTTTTCAAGGCGCAGTATTGTCTCATAGTTAAACACCTCTACGGTTAAGTAATCTAGAGCCTTCATTTTTTAGCCGATAAGTAGAAATGCGTCTGAACGGCCGTATCAGCATTCTGTTGTTTTCAATCACCCTCGCGGGATGTGAAACAAAAATTATAGATCCATCGGATTCGGTTGTTGCCGAGTCGTCATATTGCTCTGCCGTCACATCATATTCAAGCGGCACAACAACTGTCACAGGGACAGCCCAGTTTGCAAAGGGCGTCTTAAACGCAAGTGGCTTAAACGTAACCTCTCCAACAATGCAACCTATTCGTTATGCAGAAGTTCAAGTAAAAAATGCCACCGGTAGCATTATTCAATGTACTGAAACTGATAACTCTGGCGGATTCACATTTCTTGTTCCACAGGGGGGAACCTATACTGTTTATGTAAATTCTCGTGGCTACAATGCAAAGGTTCGTGCGAGCGTGCTCAATAATCCGAGCGAAAATGTGGTTTATTCTATCTCTACCGCTTTTGCCGCAAGCGCCGCCTCGGTCAATGTTGGCACAATTACAGCCTCAGCCACCGGAAATATCGAGGGCGGAGCATTTAATATTTTTGATCAAATCGTAAAAGCAAATGCTTATTTATACACCCAAGCCAATGATTGCAGTACGCACATTTCAGGTTGTTTAAATTTCAGCATAGCTCCAAAGGTACAGGCCTATTGGACTCCCGGTTTTAACCCTGCGACTTTGTTTGGATCATCAAACAGTTTGAGCTTTTACGTTCCCGGAACAAGCAAGCTTTATATCCTTGGTGGTTCAGATACTTCAAAAAACTTAGAGAATGTGAAAACCAACGACACAGATCACTATGACGACTCTGTCATCGTGCATGAATACGGGCACTTCATTGAAGATATTTATTCAAACACAGATTCCCCTGGCGGGTCACACGATGCAAACGCAATTATTGATCCACGTCTTGCCTGGGGCGAAGGGTGGGCGGATTTTTTCTCTGCGACGGTTCCAGGAAATCCGACTTATCAAGACACTTACGGAAATGACCAAGGCTCTTCGGGAAACTATTTCAACTGCAATTTAGAATCAAATGATTGTAGCAAAGACGTGCCCACCTTGTCTGGTGAAGGAAATTTCAGAGAGTTTGCGATCTCTCGCGCCCTGTGGGATGCAATGGACGCTGGGCTAGAAGGTGGAGCCGGAGGTTCGGAAAATATTCAGGCTCCGTTTCGCGAATTTTGGCACATTTTTACAAGCTCTTTTAGAACAGGCGGAGGGCCCTTCAGGGATTACGGTTTATTTACATTCCTTCATGACAATTTAGCAGGCCGCACAGATCTTGCGACTATTTTTGATGACAATGATAAACGACAACTTGCGAATCGAAGCAATTACGCTGGCGATTTTCCACAGCCAAACAAAGCCTGCGGTGTATCCATACAGGCGAGACGAGTGGGCACATCATACAGCTCAGAAGACGGTTCTTACGGAACATCAAATCAGTTTGATTCAAATGATTTTTACCTGGTTAATCATCCGGGTGGTACAATGACCGTAAATCTCTCATACAACTCTGGATCCCGAGATTTAGACCTGTGGATTTACAAAGAGGGATACAGTTTCGGAAACTATCCCTCCACGGGTACGCTTGCTGTTAGTGCAAGTGATCCCTCCGGCGGGCCTTCTTCTGCTGAAGCAATCTCAGTTTCTGCACCCGCAGGCTATTATTTAGTTAACGTGAATTATTACACCGGCGGAACAGGCACCCCCTGGCCTGCATTAACTTATGATCTGACAGTCGGGGGGGCATCATGTCCATAAGCAAAAATATGAAAATAACCATTGCGCTAGGCACTCTTGTGGCCGCCCTCATCGCATATTTTTTTGTTTCGCAAGGCCGACGAGCACCAGCATCTATTCCAGAACACAAGCGCACTCAATTTAAAAAAGATATTGTCGGCTATGAGAAACCTCGTGCATCACTCCGCTTTCGCACAAAGCCAATTGAAAGGACCGGACACGATACGTTCATTTTAAGAACTTCCATCCTGGCAGGATCTGACGACATCAGCGAAATTCAATATGTTTGGAACCTACCCGCCAGCGCAACAATTTATCAAGGCGACGCGAACGGAGCTTTATTCATTGATGAGGTAAATGATATCGAAGTTGAAATCGGTCTAGAAGATCCCAACGCTATTACAAATATTACTCTTGAGGCTTTCTATTACCAAAATGGAGTTAAGCTCGGTGGCGTTAAAAGCTTTCAAGTAAACAAACCAGAAGAGCCAACAAATAAATTTAAGCGCACAAAAGCGGCCTTTGAATTTGACCTAAAAAAAGAAAATCAAAAAATAATGCAATAGGTGCCAGGCACCCGTTGTCCGGGTGCCTGGCACCTATTCTATTCGGGCAGGACTCGGAGTTCGGGGTGGTATTCGCGCCGGAGTATGTCTTCGATTGCGTACAGCGTTCCTGCTGTCGAGCTCGGACAGGTTCCACACGCCCCTTGATACCTTACGATCAGTTCATTATTTTCAAGGCTTACAACATCAAGGTCCCCGCCATCGCTTTTTAACCCAGGGCGAATTGTGCGATCTAAAATTTCCTCGATCTTCTGTAGCTCAGGCGAAAGCGTAGATCGATCAATGACCTTATCCCCCTTTTTTATAATTTCTGGGTTATGCATTATTATTCGCGTTTGGATCACAGAACGCACTTGAAGTTGCAGTTCATCCCATTCCTCATTAGACTGTGTTACCGTAATCATATTTTCAAAAAAATATATTTGCGTAACACTGGGGAGAGCTAGCAAGTCTTTTGCAAGTAAAATATCGCCACATTCCTCGACAGATGAAAACACAGCCTTGCCATTAGAAATGATCTCTCGGTTCACAATAAATTTAAGTGATTTTGGATTTGGTGTTCGCTGTGTGTAAATTTGTATGCTCATAAACTAATCTTTCAGAATTCCTACAATTTTTTTTAATGTTTTTCCAAAATAATCCATTTCATCCGTCGTATTGTACATGGAAAAAGAAGCCCGGACGGTGCCTGGTATTCCATATTTTTTCATCAACGGCTGCGTGCAATGATGGCCCGCTCTCACTGCAATGCCCTCTTGGTCCAACAACGTAGCAACGTCGCTCGGATGTGTCCCCTCAATAACAAAAGAAAGAATCGGTCCCTTGCCCGGAGCAGTTCCAATTTGCTTCACGCTTGGTATTTCTGAAATAATCTTGGTGGCATAAACCAGCAACTCCTGTTCCTTTTCTGAAATACTATCGATCCCAATTTCATTCACAAACTCTATCGCTGCCGCAAGGCCAACGGCCCCAGCAATATGTGGCGTTCCTGCTTCAAATTTATAAGGGGCATCTTGATAAGTGGTGATTGCTTGCTCAACTTTGTCAACCATTCCACCCCCCATTTGATAGGGTTCCATTTTATCCTGAAGATTGCTTTTTATATAAAGAACCCCAATGCCCGTCGGCCCATAAAGCTTGTGCCCCGAAAAGGCATAAAAGTCACAGTCCAAATCCTTTACATCAACTGATTGATGTGGGACGGCCTGTGCCCCGTCAACAAAAACAAATGCGCCAATTTTTTTTGCATGTTTAATTATTTCTTTAACCGGAAACACTGTCCCCAAAGTATTTGACACATGGGAAACGGACACAATTTTTGTGTTAGAATTCAGCTTGTTTAAAAAGTTTTCTAAATTAAATGATCCATCTTTATTAATTTCAAAAACTTCAAATTTTGATCCCGTCTGCTGTGCAACCTTTTGCCAGGGGACAAAGTTGGAATGATGTTCAATTTCTGAAACCAGAACCTCATCATTTTTTTTTAAAAGCGCACGCCCAAATGCTTGCGATACAAAGTTTACGCTCGCAGTTGTCCCTGCCGTGAAAACAACTTCGTTTACAGCCGATGCATTTATAAACCCCGCAACTCGTGCGCGTGAATCTTCGAAATACTGCGTAGCTTGATCGCTTAAAAAATGTAGGCCTCGATGAACATTTGAGGCCTCATAAAGATAGTGTTCATTAATTCGATCCACGACTGTCATAGGTTTCAGGGCTGTTGCGGCGCTATCAAAATAAACCAAGGGCTTACCGTGAACTTTACATTCAAGGATAGGAAATTGCCGTCTTATTAAGTCTGCGTTAAAGCTCAACTCAAACACCTTCTGTATATGTTGAAACCGATTGTTCAAGCCAATTTTTTACATTCTCGCAAATCCATTTGCTTTTAATCGTATCCAATATGCTCAGAGCAAATCCGCGGCAAATCAATGATTTGGACTGCCCTGGGGAAAATCCTCGCGTTTGCAAATAAAACACTTCTTCTGGATCCAGTTGTCCCACCGTCGCCCCATGGGTCGCCTTGACATCATCGGCCCCTACATCCAATTGCGGCTTTGTATCGACATGGGCCTTATCGCCCAATATCAAATTCTTATTCAACTGTTCTGAAACTGATTTTTGGGCCACAGGCAATATATTTACCTTCCCTTGGAAGACGCCGTGGGAGCTGCCTGTTAAAATAGATTTAAATTCCTGTCGACTGATCGTTCCTTCTGCGGCATGGACAACGGAAACATGATTTTCTGTTTTTCGCACATCTGCCAATAAGTTCAAGCCGGACAAGTTTGCTTGTGCGCCCTGCTCTTTCAGTACTACGTCAACCTGGGTCCTGGAGAGGGCTCCTCCTGTCGAAAGTACGCAAGAATTAAGTTCACTGTCACGATACATTTCAAAGCGCATATGTCCCGTATGCGTGGACCGTTCACTGCTGTTTAAAATTCTTAAATGATGAATCTGGGCTCCTGGGAATACTTCAAAGTCGCAAATGTCATTAACGAAATATTCCCCCGTAGATCCATCTTCAAAAATTTCAACGATCTCCGCCGAGCTAAACGGTAATACGCGAACAAAGACCCTTGGGCTTGCCATAAAGTTTCGCGCCTTTGTATTCGTCAAATGACGAATTACAATAGGCGTTTTCAGCCTAACTTCTTTTTGAATTTCAAGATAAACACCATTTTCAAAAAAAGCCTGGTTTAAAGCGCGAAACCACTTTTCTTCCAACGGTTGAATTTTATTTTCCTCTAAGGCCTTTTTAAAAATACTAATGCGTACGTCTGGGTACAGGCCCTTTAATTTAGATAATTTTTCAGAATAAAATCCATTTACAAACACAACTTCAATCGCGTCTCGCGTCGAAGCGGGGGCCAAAACATCTTCAAACGTCTTCCCATGAAAACTTTCGATCTTTAATCCAGAAATGCTTTTTGTGGGGCTGTATCTCCAGTCGTCTTCTTTTTTTGTCGGAAAGGAGAAGTTTTTAAGTCCATTCAGACGATATGATGCCTCAACCTTTCCTGAAAAAGGCAACACGGTCTCAAGCAGAGACTGGAAATTCGTTGTTGCTAGCTCTTGATTAGCCAATCGTATCCTTCTTCTTCTAGTTTTAAAGCAAGGGCTTTATCGCCCGTCTTAATAATCTTTCCATCACTAAGAATATGTACGTAATCTGGAACAACATACTGCAATAGCCTTTGATAGTGAGTTATTAGCACAATGCAGTTTTCTTGATTTTTGAGCCGATTAATTCCACCGGCTACGATCTTCAACGCATCAATATCAAGACCCGAATCTGTTTCATCCAGAACAGCTACGCGAGGATTCAGTACGGCCATTTGTAAAATTTCATTTTTCTTTTTTTCGCCCCCAGAAAATCCTTCGTTTACCGATCGATCTAAAAACTGCGGTTTTAATTCCAACATCTCACATTTCTTTTCTATAAATTTACGAAATTCTCCCTGGCTCATCTCTTCTACGCCCTGGTGCTTGCAAACCATATTAAAGGCAGAGTGCAATAAGTGGATGTTTGATACGCCCGGAACCTCTACCGGGTATTGAAATGCTAAAAATATCCCTTCTCGTGCGCGCTCATAGGCTTCCATCGCTTTTAAATCTTTCTTCCTAAAATTAACTTCGTATTCGATTTCGCCTTCGGTAACTTGGTATTCGGGATGTCCTGCCACAACCTTTGCCAAGGTGCTTTTCCCAGAGCCATTCGGCCCCATAATCGCGTGGACCTCTCCAGGCCTAAAGGTTAAATTCAAACCCTTGAGGACCTCTTTGCCATTAATGCTTGCATGAATATTTTTAATATCTAACATATTTATCCTATACTGTTTTCCAATTTCATTTCGATTAATTTAACAGCCTCAACAGAAAACTCCAGAGGAAGTTGCTTGAATACATCTTTGCAAAATCCATTTACCAACAAAGAAATTGCAGATTCGACATCAAAACCTCGGCTCTCTAAATAAAACAGTTGGTCTGCACTTATTTTCGAAGTCGATGCCTCATGTTCAACAATTGCCGTCTTGTTATTTACTTCTATATAAGGATGGGTATGTGCCGTGGCTTTATTTTCAACAAGCATAGAGTCACATTGAGAATAGTTTCGAGCATTTTCTGCCGACGGCATTACCTTCACCAATCCTCTATAGACATTTGAAGATTCGTTTGCAGAAATACCCTTAGAAATAATTGTGCTTTTTGTGTTTTTTCCAATATGAATCATTTTTGTTCCCGTGTCGGCCTGCATTTTTCCGTTGGTCAGCGCAACGGAATAAAAAGCCCCAACAGAGTTATCACCCTGTAAAATACAACTTGGGTATTTCCATGTAATGGCTGCCCCGGCCTCCACCTGTGTCCAAGAAATTTTTGAATTCACACCTTTACACAATCCTCGCTTGGTAACAAAATTGTAAACGCCACCTTGGCCGTTAACGTCGCCAGAGTACCAATTTTGAACCGTAGAATACTTTATTTCCGCATTATCAAGCGCAACTAGCTCCACAACGGCCGCGTGTAACTGGTTATTGTCATAGCTCGGGGCTGTGCATCCCTCCAGATAATTTACGTAGCTGCCTTCTTCTGCCACGATCAAAGTTCGCTCGAACTGCCCCGATTCTTTATTATTAATCCGAAAATAGGTTGAAAGATCCAGCGGACACCGAACGCCCTTGGGAATATATACAAACGACCCATCCGTAAACACGGCTGAATTTAGTGTCGCAAAATAATTGTCTGTGTATGGAACGACTGATCCTAAGTATTTTTTTACAATATCCGGGCGGGTCTGAATGGCTTCAGAGATCGAACAGAAAACAACCCCATGCTTTTCCAGTACCTCTTTGTGCGTTGTTCCCAGGGATACACTGTCGAATACGGCATCTACAGCGACGCCAGAAATTCTTTTTTGTTCTGTAAGCGGTATCCCCAAGCGCTCGAATGTTTTTAGCAATTCAGGGTCCAGATCTTCTAACGATTTCGGAGCCTTTTTAGTTTTCGGCACCGAATAATAACGAATATCCTGGTAATCAATCGGCGGATAATTTACTAGCGCCCATTTGGGTTCGACAATCTTTTTCCAATATTCGAACGCTTTCAAGCGAAATTGTAAAACGAAATCTGGTTCATTTTTCTTGGTAGAAATAAAACGTATAATATCTTCGTTCAGGCCCTTCGGCGCTTCTTCTACGGCGATCTTGGTATGAAACCCGTATTTATACTCTTTTTCTAAAACTTGTGGCCTCATAAAGTTCCTTCTCTCATCGAATGAATGCTTTTTTGAGGGGGCGCAACACCGATCATTTCCGCTACAGAAATTGTTTTACAAAATTCCAACATCTTCTTGTTCAAAACAGATAGCGGTGAATGAACATTACAAGTCCCTATGAATTCACATTCGTTATTTGTAGCGCTTAAACACCTGACAAGCCCCAACGGCCCTTCGATCATCTCGCCCAGCTCAAAAAGTGATATCGCTGCCGGGCTCCGGCTCAATTTATATCCGCCCTGAACCCCCTGGATGGATTCTAGAATTTTTTCTCGGGCCATGATTTGCAAGACTCGCGACGTCACATCAAATGGAATGTTTTTCGATAGTGAAATTTCTTTTGCTGTTGTTAGATGGCCCACTGGCTGTATCGCTACATGCTTCAAAGACATCAACGCGTATTCCATTTTTCGGCTTAGCCTAAGCAAAATGCCTTCCTTTTCCGTTTCATTGTTGAAAACGAGATGAGAACAGCGTATAGATATAAGAAACCACGAAATAAGTCAAAGTTTGACGTATTTTAATTTTAATTCGGCCTACCATGATAAGCCCTTAATTTTATTTAAGTTTATGATTAAAATTTTAAAAGTTGTATTCTTTGTTTTTCTTATAAGCTTTATGGTGTGGGCAAGTCTACATTACAAAGCCCAAAATCGAACATATGCTATTCGCGAGGTTCCTTTTTTTCGGGACCATTTTGAAATTATCGCCTATCGAGGAGGGGGCCTCGAGGCTCCTGAAAATACTTTGAGTGCCTTTGAAAAGGCCGTGAACGTGAACCCCGACGTTATTCTTCATCTGAATACACAAATCAGCGTTGATAAAAAAGTTGTCGTTTTTTTTGATGAAAATTTAGCGCGTACAACAGACGGGTCAGGTCTTGTTTGGAAAAAAACAGGTAGTGAATTAAAGCAACTAAATGCCGCCGCAAAGTTCAAAGACGATACCGGAAAAAACCCATACCATGATTCAAAAGTTGAAATTCCATTCTTGGAAGAGGTTATAAAAAGGTTTCCGAAGCAAAGATTTATCATTGAACTGGGGCAACGCTACAAAGAGCTCGCCATCCTAGTCTACAATATTGTAAATGACAACAATGCCTTCCCGCGAACAATTATCACCGCCGAAAATAACCAGCCGTTAAAATATTTAAGACAGCTTGATCCAAGAGTTTTTCTTGGCGCAAGCCAAGATGAGGTATTGCGGCTGACAATTTTAATTTCACTAGGGTGGATCGGTCTAGACCCCATGCGCGCAGATGCTTACTTTGTCCCCAAAAAATACGATTCGGTACCCGTTCTCTCGGCAGAACTAATCAACGAAATTCACAAGCGCGAAAAAAAAATTTATGTTCGCATAGTTAATGAAAAATCTGATCTTGATAATTTAAGGCTCGATCACATTGACGGTATTGCGACTGACAAACCACGGGCAATCTTCGAACAAATTAAAAATTGAAGCGCAGCGCTTTTCTTGCCTAATCCGCCATATACCATTAGCATTTTTTAATAGAACTTAGATTCCGGAGGCATCGTGATCGAAATAGCTTGGGCAGAAGACGTAAAAAAAGTAGCCGTGAACACGGGCGCATTGAACGCAATTGCAAGCGCGAGCGCGATAGTGCAGTTGACCCTACTTACCTTGGTCGTTATGTCCGTTGTTTCCTGGGCAATTATTTTTACAAAGAAAAAGTATTTCCAATCCGTATCCTCACGCAATGAGGCCTTCTTGGATTTTTTTTGGAAGGCCACTTCCTTTGACGAGATTTTTTCAAAAATTTCAAAATATGAAGACAGCCCCATAGCGCAAGCGTTTCAGGCTGGGTTTAAAGAGCTGCAGCGGTTGGCCGAATCTGATCTAGCACAAAAGGGTGGAAATAAGGCCCCAAAGCTTCAAGGCATTGACAATATCAATCGAGCCCTAAGAAAATCAGTGGACCTGGAAATTGCAAACTTTGAAAGCAAATTGAATTTTCTTGCAACAACGGGAAGCATTAGTCCGTTCATCGGCCTATTCGGAACAGTATGGGGAATTATGAATTCGTTTCATAAAATTGGAACAACGGGCGTCGCTTCATTAGCCGTGGTTGCCCCCGGCATATCAGAGGCCCTGGTTGCAACGGCGATTGGCCTTGCAACCGCCATCCCCGCTGTCGTGGCCTACAATCATTTCTTGACCATTTTAAAGAAGGAAGAGCTGGAGCTTTCAAATTTTTCATCAGATTTTTTAAATATTGTTAAAAGAAACTTTTTTAAGGAAGACTAAGGAGCCCCCCTATGGCCATGTCGTCTGGCAACAGAAATGGCAGAACCGTACTAAGCGAAATTAACGTCACGCCCCTGGTTGACGTCATGCTTGTGTTGCTGATTATTTTTATGATTACGGCCCCAATGATGCAGCAAGGGCTTGAAGTCGATCTGCCGGAAACGGCAAACTCTGGCGTCAGCACAAATGACGAACCGTTTATTCTTGTAATCAAATCCGACAAAAGAATTTTAGCTGGAACAGCTGAGCTTTCTCTGGACACGCTGAAAGATAAAATTAAAGCGATTTTTGAAACACGGAAAAACAAGCAACTGTATATCCAGGCAGATAAAAAGGTGGACTATGGCGTTGTCGCCGAAGCGATGGGGGAGCTTAAGGCAGCGGGAATTCATAGCATTGGCCTAATTACAATACCGAAATCACAATAATGAATGTGCGAACAGACGAAAATGAAATTCAATTTAAACGGATGCTGGTCATTTCTCTGGCGTTCCATGCCGCAATCGTATTGGTATTCACGATTCAAACACTGATTTTCCCAACCGATAATATCGAATTCCATCCTGCTATACGTGTTGACCTTGTTGGACTACCGCAAAAGAGAAAGGAGCCCGCTCCGGTCCCGGCACCTGAAGAAAAGAAAGTAGAAGTCCCGGCCCCTAAAATCGAAAAGCCCGTTGAAAAGCCAAAAGAAATTAAAATCGATAACTCAAAGGCCCGTACCGATGCTATTCGCAAGCTAAAAAATATGCAGGCATTGGAAAATCTTAAAAAAAACAAAGAGGCTGAGTCTGAAAAAAAGACCGAAAAAGCCGTGCCTCAATATAAAGGAAATGTCATCTCTCCAGGCACGGCACTCCGCGGCCTGGATAAATTAAATTACGACGATTATTTATCAGCGGTACACGGCCACGTTCACAAAAATTGGAATCTTCCTGAATGGCTAAAGCGGCTGGACCTAAAGGCCATAGCGTTTGTTAAAGTGGATAAAAATGGTTATGTTATAGAGAAAGGTTTCAGACAACCGTCTGGAAATCTAGAGTTCGATCGACTCGTAATTGAAACGATTGAAATGTCGTCACCATTCCCAGCGCCGCCAGATAAAATGCAGGCATTGGTTGGTATTGATGGTATCACATTAGGATTTCCAGAATAAGGGAGCGACAAATGAAAAAGTTTTTATTAGTTTTCTGTCTATTACTGATCTGGCAACAGGCGTATTCGCAGGGGCAACTTTATATTAAGGTCGGCGAAGCAAATGTGAAAAAGAGCTTGCTCGCCGTTCCTCCGTTTGTTTTTGTTGGTTCACCTGCCTTGGTGAAAAACTACAAACAGGTCGGGCAGGACCTTTACAATGTGTTTTACAATGATTTGGACGTCAGCTCTTATTTTCAATTTATCAATCAGGCGGCTTACCTCGAAGACGTTGCCTCCGTTGGTTTGCGCCCTAAACCAGGAGAGCCTGGGGGGTTTGATTTTGCTAATTGGTCAAAAATCGGAGCAGAGTTTTTAGTTCGAACGGGATTCAAGGTCGACGGAGGAGACATCGTTGTTGACGCTTATGTTTATCATGTACCTCAAGCAAAAGCCATTTTGACAAAATCTTATCGTGGGAAGCTAAATGAAGTTCGTTACGTTGCCCATACGTACGCCGACGACTTTATAAAGGCGCTGACAGGTCAAAAAGGTTGGTTTAGGTCAAAAATTGCATTCATCAGCGATAAAGATGGGAACCGCTGGAAAGAGGTTTACGTTTCTGATTGGGATACCTTCGGGGTAAAAAAAATTACAAACCATAGGTCTATTACAGTTTCGCCCGCGTGGTCCCCCGATGGAAAGACCGTTTTGTACACGGCAATGTCTTATCACAAACAGGCAAAAACAAATAATCACGACCTGTATTCTTACGAAATCTACACAGGAAAACGCTTTTTAATTTCTTGGTATAAAGGCATAAATACGGGTGCCTCTTTTGATCCAAGTGGGAAATTTATTTATCTGACGATCAGTCAAGATGGCTCTCCAGATCTATATCGCATGACCCCGGATGGAAAAGAACGCACTCGCTTAACCAATGGGCCGCTTAATGCCTTGAACGTAGAACCGGCAGTTAGTCCTGATGGAAAACAGATTGCCTTTTCTTCGAATCGCAGTGGTCAGCCTATGATTTACATTATGAATACCGACGGCACAAATGTTCGTCGCCTGACCATTGCTGGAAAATACAATGCAACGCCAACTTGGTCGCCAGATGGAAAGCGGATTGCCTTCTCTGGTTGGGACAGCAGTCATTTTGATATTTTCACAATGAACCCAGACGGTACGCGCATGGAACGCCTGACAGATGCTCCCAAAAAAAATGGAAAGCCGTCTAATAACGAATCACCATCCTTCTCGCCTGACGGACGGCAGCTTTTGTTTATTAGCGACCGCACGGGTTCAAAACAGATCTTCATGGTAAATGCGGACGGGACACGAGAACGTCGAGTTACTTTTGATAACTACAACTACAATAGTCCACGTTGGCTGTGGAAAATACCGGACTAACGGTGCTTTTTCTTATTTTCGCTTTGCCGACTTAATAACAACTTGTTCAACGGGCACGTCGTCATGTGGCCCATGTGAAGAGGTTTTAACAGATTTTATTTTATCGACAGTATCCATGCCATCAACGACCTCGCCAAAAACTGCGTAGCCATAGCCTTGAGGATCTTTGGAGCGGAAATTTAAAAAGTCATTGTCTTGTACATTGATAAAAAACTGTGCTGTTGCCGAATCGACGACGCCTGTGCGCGCCATTGCAAGAGTACCGCGGGTGTTTTTTAATCCGTTGTCTGCTTCATTCTTAATTGGCTTTCCTGTGGCCTTTTCTTTCATGCCCTTTTCAAAGCCTCCGCCCTGAATCATGAAGTTAGAAATAACTCGATGAAAGATTGTGCCGTCATAAAACTTTTTATCAACATAGCCTAAAAAATTAGTCACTGTGATTGGTGCCTTTTCTGCATTTAATTTTACGGTGAAATTTCCAAGAGATGTTTCAAACACTACCATTGGAAATTTTTCGTTGTTCTTTGTTTCCACAGTCTTCTCCTTTGCCAGTGCACTGATTGCGAAAAATATAAAAGCTCCAATATAAATCAAAACTAGCTTCTGAATAGCAGAAAGATTAAATGTCATATTGTTCCCCTTATGGGAAAACGCTATCACCCTCAAAACCGACAGGCAACTTTTGAACAAAAGCCTATTTATTAAGCGTGTTAAGGCGTTGGTATCAATATCTCGATACGGCGATTTATCGCACGATTTTCATCTGAATCGTTATTTTTAAGGGGACGCTGATCGGCATAGGATACAACCTTTAATTTATCTGCTGGAAATTCATGCCTTTGGACAAAGTAACGAACAATTGTCGCGGCCCTAGCGCCTGCCAGCTCCCAGTTGCTTGGATAAATAGCACTTTTAATGGGTTGGTTGTCTGTGTGCCCCTCAATAACAATATCCCTACCCGTAAGCTTTAAAATTCCACTGATTACATCCAAGGCTAAAAATGATCCTTTAAATATCTTTGCCGACCCCTCGGGGAAGAGCTTTGACGCTAACAATGTTATTCGAACGCCCTCTTCATCGGTGCGAACGGTGAAGCCGGCCTTTTCACGTTCTTCTTCAGACATTTTTTCATCAATCATCATCAGCAGCGCCTCTTTGATCTGATCACGGCTCGCGCTGCTGTCATAAAACACTTTAATCGGTGGTTCTATGATGCTCCCTTTATCTTTATGATTGGGGAAATTATTAACACCAATATCTTGTCCTTCGCCACTCAACATTCCAAAAGCTTCGCGGACCGACTGTTCGAATTTCTTTGATTTATCCAGATCCGCGCTTGATGTCGCGTACATCACCGTAAAAAACGCAAAAAGCAACGTGATAAAATCTGCATAGGATACCAGCCAGCGCTCATGATTTTCGGGCTCTTCGTGCTGCTTTTTTTTCATTTTAATTTGACTCGATCTCTTTCTGGCAGGAACGGCTTTAATTGTTCTTGAATAATGTATGGGTTGTAACCCTGGACTATACTCAGCGCCCCATTAAGAATCATTTCCTTGATGCGCATTTCCTCTGCAATTCGACGTTTTAGGCGAGCTGCAATTGGAAAAAAAATTAGGTTTGCGCTTCCTACACCATAAATGGTCGCCACAAACGCAACTGCGATACCTGCGCCCAGTTTCGAAGTGTCAGATAGATTTTCCATTACATGAATTAGGCCCAGCACCGCTCCAATAATTCCAATTGTAGGCGCGTACCCGCCCGCGTCCATGAAGACCTTTGCACCGCTGTTTAACTTTCGTTCTTCTATGTCTCGCTCTGTTTCGAATACATTTTTCACAATATCTGGATCGATACCGTCGATCACATAACGCAAAACAGTCCCCGCGTACGGATGGCTGAAGTTTTCAAGTCTCTTTTCTAACGACAGAATTGATTCTTTTCGTGCAATTTGAGAAGCATCTACCAGTTCATTATAAATTCGACTTTCGATACCTTTTTTTTGAGACCTAAATACCCACCCGATTAATTTCCAAGCGCTAATCAAATCTTCACGTGTTGTTCCCACAATAACAGCGCCAAAGGTTCCTCCGAATACAATGAAGGCGGCCGCTCCTTGCACAAGAGTTCCAACCTGACCACCCTCCAGGATTTGGCCCAACAAAATGCCACCGATACCAATAATTAAGCCGACCCAGACTGAAATGTTCATAGTGTTATTCCTTGATGTCGCGTTGATAAGACTTTCGAAACTCGATTATCTTTGTGATTATTTCTTTCGGCGAATTTTGAACAACAAGTTTTTCCCCACTAGTAAAGGTCAGAGTGATGTCCGGTTTTTCTTCCACCATGCGGATAAGATCTGGATTTACATAAACAATTTCGCTGTTCAGTCTGCGAAGCTCAATCACATTGCCTCCGGCAGCTTAGATTGTCACATACCTCATTACAGAAATCAGCTAGACGGACGTCCGATTAGTTTATAGACTGACAACGAAGCGGGAGACGATTCTTTGGATTGGCTGCTCAAATTAGACACATATCTCTTTATAATGATCCACAAAACGATGGCTAGCTCTTTTTCCGATTTCATTTTTATGGAATTGACAGATTTTCATAAAAAAAGTTGGGTTCTGCCAATCGCAGCCCCCATCCTTCTCTTGTTGTGGATTTGGAAAAGAAAGCTTTTGGGGCTAAGCCAAATTTTGTGTCTTGTTTTTGCAATCGCGGTCACAGATGGGCTTAGCCATAATGTTTTGAAACCATTTTTCCATCGGCCACGCCCAATACACTCTGGGCTTTCGGTGGATGTGAAATCCCAGTCAGGAAGCTCAAAATTTGGATTTCCATCAAACCATGCCTCGAATAGCTTTGCCGCCGCCACTTTGCTTGCTTTTTTCTTTTCAACGTATCGATTTGCTTTTTATTTTATTGCGATATTGATTGCCTTTAGTCGTGTTTATTTGGGTGTCCATTTCCCCGCAGATGTTATTTTTGGGGCGCTTCTCGGCATATTTATTGGGCGATCTGTCCTTATGGCGTATCACCATATCATGTTGGCCTTTTCCATCGCGCCCCAAAAAACAACCTTGAAGCAACGAATGGCACGGCTTCGACGATCTCCTAACAATCAAAAATGACGTAGATTAATTTCGCGTGCAAACGTCAAGTCTGTCGTCGTTTGCCTCAATCGTCCGGATAAAAATCGGCTCAGCGATCTATAAAATTTTGCAGCTAGCTCGTGCTCGCTGTTCAACAGACTTAACAGTTTCTCATAAGGTATTCGAATGATCTCAGATTTTTCTACTGCCTCGGCCGTTGCTGATCGGACTTCTTTGTCGAGAAAAGACATCTCTCCAAAGTGCGAGCCCGTTCCAAGCATCGCAACTTCGATGCGATCACCGTTTGTCATTTCACGGTAAATTCGAACCGTGCCAAATTTAATAACATACAAAGAAGTCGCCAGGTCTTTCTGTGCAAAGATTTCGTCGCCCTTTTGGTAGGTCTCTATTTTCGTCAATTCAACGACGTGGTTCAAACGTTCGGAGGGAAAATCTTCAAAAAGATAAATTTTCTTTAATAAGTCTTGTGACATTGCAAATCTCCTCTGCTGCTCGACACTTCCATTTTGGAATAGGTTTCCCATAATTCATAGGCCAGTCATTGCTTGTGCACAGCGTCTATGCTATTTCAATCTTAGGAAGAGAGTCTAATGAAAGTTCTTGTTACGGGAGCCTCCGGATTTGTAGGCAGTTGGCTAACAAAGTATTTGCTCGAACAGGGATTGCAAGTTCGCATTCTTAATCGTTCATCTAAAAAACCAGAAGATTTGAAGGATCTAAACGTCGAGGTCATTCAAGGAAATGTGCTAGATTTGGAGTCCGTTTTAAAAGCAGCCGACGGCGTTGATTCCATATTTCATCTTGCTGGCGTTGTGGCCTACACAAAAGCGCAAAGAAAAATCATGGATGACGTGAATATTCATGGAACTGAAAATATTATCAAGGCCTGTGCCAGTAAAAAAATTCGTCGCCTGGTTCATTTCAGTTCTGTGGTTGCCATTGGGGCAAGCTTCGACGGTAAAAATATAATAAATGAAACCTTTGTTTATAATTTGAAAGATTTAAACTTAGGGTATTTCGAATCAAAACATACTGCAGAAAACTTGGTTTGCGATGCTGTAAAGAATAAGCTTATCGATGCTGTAATTGTAAATCCATCAACTATATATGGTCCCGGCGACGCCAAAAAGGGCAGTCGCGGCGTTCAGCTTAAAGTCGCAAAAGGAACTTTTCCTTTCTATCCCCCTGGCGGTGTAAATATTGTTTCAATCGAAGATGTTGTTGCAGCCACATACCAAGCCTGGAAGGTCGGGGAATCTGGAGAGCGCTATCTTTTAACTGGGGAAAACATTTTGATAAAAGATCTTTTTGATATGATCGCTGAATTTGCAGGGGTCTCTGCGCCAAAAATTCCATTGTCTAAAAATGTGCTCTTAGGTCTGGGAAAGGTCGGCGACTTCATGGAAAAAATTGGTCGCAAGGGGCCGATTAATTCAGAAAACGCGTGGGCTTCCGTCATGTTCCACTGGTATGACAATTCTAAGGCAAAAGCAGCATTGGGACTTAGACCAAAATCTGCTCGCTATGCCGTTCAGCAAAGTGTAAACTGGGTGAAGCAAAATATTCTGGCAAAGTCATGAAAATATTTTTACGTCTTTTTGAGATTGGATTTATAGCCACATTTGGCGCCCTGTGCGTATTAGGATCCATTGTTTTGTTTTTGTATGCCCAACTGCCCGACGTTTCGAGCTTAAAAAATTGTCTTACAACACAAATGTACAAAGTTTATTTGTGTAAAACTTCAAATGATTATGTAACCACAGATCAAGTTTCTCCCAATTTGAAAAATGCCATTCTTGTTTCTGAAGACGTTGGATTTTTTAGCCACAATGGATTTGATTTTGCGGAAATTCGAGAAAGTTTTCGCAGAAATTTACTCGAGGGACGATATGCCCGTGGCGGATCGACAATTTCACAACAGCTCTCTAAGAACGTCTATTTAACAAAAAACAAGTCTGTCGTTCGCAAAATTAAAGAAGCCCTGATCACATATGAAATTGAAAAGTCCTATTCAAAAGATTTTATTTTTGAAAAATACATAAACGTCGTCGAATTGGGAAAAGGTATTTACGGTGTAAAAAAGGCCTCTTATCATTATTTTAATAAACCCCCAATTGATCTGACACCGCTCGAAGCATCTTTCATTGCGTTTTTATTGCCAAGCCCAGAAAAATATTCTTTGAATTTTTATAAAAAAAAGCTAACGGACTTTACCCGTGATCGACTAAGTCAAATCCTTTACAAAATGAATTATTATAAAAAAATTACTGATGAAGAGTACACGGCGGCAAAGCTTCAAATGGACACTTTCTTTTCAACCGAGTCCCCCGCCGATGAAACCGACCCGATTGCTCCAGTGGAAATGCAAGACCCCGAGGATTCTGGTGATTTTCCATCTGATGACAATGTCTAACTACCCATGTCCGCCCATTAGGAACTTTTCATCGCTTGTATCGATCTGATTAAATTTATTCACAGAGTTGAAGTAGTCCAACGTCAAATTAAAAATTTCTGTTGGTAGCTTCACTTGAAAAATTGATTTGCGGAATTCAGACCCGCCTGGATATCCCGAAGAAAACCAGCCCGCAAATTTTCGCAATTGAATTGAAACTATGTGTTCGTTGCAATTTTGTTCAAGGTAAAAACGTAATCGCGCGAAGGCCTCTGCATGGCTTTTCTGCAGAACGCCGCTAGAACCTTGTGACAAGAAGAGCGCCTCTTGAAATATCCATGGATTTTTTAGGCACCCGCGGCCGATCATTACGCCGTCACATCCCGAAGTTTTTAATCGTTCCACGGCTTGGGCCGCGGTATGAATGTCTCCATTTCCAATAATTGGAAGTTTCGCTGACGCTTTGACGTCGGCTATGTAATCCCAGTCCGACAGTCCGGTGTAATCTTGGGCTCGAGTACGGCCATGAATTGCGACCCAACTGATTCCTTCTTCGTAAGCAATCTGGGCAACCTCGTGTGCATTTCGACTGTTATCGTCCCATCCGGTGCGGATTTTAATTGTAATAGGAATTGTGCACACCTTCCTTATTGTTGAGAGCATGGATCGAACGCAGTTGAGGTCTTTTAAGATCGCCGAACCGGCGCCTTTTTGGACAACCTTTTTTACTGGGCAACCAAAATTCAAATCTACAAAATCTGCCCCCATATCTTGAACTTTTTTTGCGGCCTCACCCATAATCATGGGATCATCCCCAAAGATTTGAATCCCGACAGGGTGCTGAAGCGAATCAAATTTCATCATCGCCAATGTTTTTTCACTTCCAAACTTGATTCCATTGGACGAAATAAGCTCTGACACAACGATCGACACGCCCATTTCTTTCATAAACGAACGAAATGCGTTGTCCGTGATGGCCGCCATCGGAGCCAACACAAAAGGATTTTCTTTTAGTTTGGAAACAATATTCATGCGTCCAATTTTATTGCGTAGCGAACAACTCGACGCAAACTCTTTCTCGTGAAGTTAGATTTAATGGGCTAGCGTTTGGTGTCTTGGTATCCGCTTGTTTCTGAAGTTTTTTCTGTGCCCACCACGCATCAATCCGATTTAAGCCCTGAGCCGCCCATCCGTTTTTCGATAATGTCTTATTATACAGCCAGTACGCAGCCAAACTCACTGCCGCCCAAAATCCAACATTCCCCCAACTTAAGAAGTTGGGATCAAAAGACTTAACTGAAAGTGGAATTGCTAAAATCGTCGTAAGAACTGCGCCCAGACCAAACACGGCAACCCATGAAACAGACGGATGGGCCGATGTAAAAACTGGAGAATTTTTAAGAGAGAACTGAAGAAGTGCAGACGCATTTAGCTTTTCTACCTCAGGGGATAAATTTCCACCCGAAGCAAGAGCCTCTTTTAATTCTGATGCGGCCTCTTGAATTTTTGATTCGTCTCCGGATTGAATTGCCACGTACAAGCGGGCCATCTGGCTTAAGTTTTTCATCGAAGCCTGATTAAAAACAGACTTATATTGATCGTGAAGTTCATTTAATCCGGCTGTAGACATAGTTTTGGTTAATAGCTCGAGTGCCTTTGGGTTATATCTTTTCATCAATTCAAATATTTTCGTTTGTCCTTCACGAATTGACTCCAAAGATCTTTCTTGGTTTTGATCGCGCAACCCTTGCGATACTGTGGCAAAAGCCTTCTTCAATTCCATTTTCATTTCCTCGATGCGCTCGCCCTCAAGATGTGTCCCCCGATCAATAACGTCCCACGGCCACGCATAATACCACTGACCCGCAAAGAAAAATAATAACCATCCCAGCATCGCTTGACCAAAATCTTGCCCCCCTAATCCCATTCTAAAAGCCAGCGTCATTACAAAAGCAGCTTGAATGGTTGTAAGTCGCTTGAAAAAAGTTTTTAAGGCAATTTGTCCAATATCAGAGCGGCGCGGATCTATTACGTTACGAACCCACTGGTAAGCAGTCCGACCAATGCCCTCTCTGCGATTCAAACTATCTGTCCATAAATATTCTACGGGCTCATATGCAGAAGAATCTTCCGGTTTTACAGATTGAAATACTAACGCCCGCTTGGACCCTGCCACAAAAAAATGTGCGTACGTGTTAGAGCCAACATCTGACCAGTGCGGTGGATTTGTCCAAAGCGCCTCATTTGCATTCGCCGCTAGGTTTCTTGGATCAGACAGATCTGCCCGCTCACCGATAAACGCCATTATTAAGACCACCATCAGATGATCAGATACAAATCCTCTTTCCGTTTGCTCGGATACATATTTGTTCGTAAATATTGTTTTCAAAAACTGACTGTCTTGAACACCTAAATTAAATAATGTTTCCCGTGATTTTTTTAACCCGATGCGTGACTGATGCCACAGATGATCTATATATCGACGTTTTTTATTCTGCTCTTTGATTTTTTTCACAATGTCTTTTGCATACGCATAGTGCTTTGCGACCATATCACGTGATATTTCTTTCGTGTCTTGATCAAAATATCCCTCGCCCAGACCGTCTAAATACCGCGCAACGGTATCTTGGGTTCGCTCCCATTCCCGCTGTAGATCTTTACTTTTAAATATTTCTTCCAGCTTTGCTGGATCCAGAGCTCCTCTCATGATCATGTCTATTGTTGCCGGATCTACCTTTTCCTTTTCTGCGACCACTAAAGTTGCAATTTTGAGAGATAAATTTTCAATGCGAAGCTTTCTTTCCGCTAACATTGCCTGGATTTGAAGTTGTGTGTTTTTAACTTGCTCTCTGTCATCTCCCCGAGAAAAAGGGTTTAATACCCCCGCGCGCGTTGGTTTTTTAAGCCCTATTTTCTGACCAATAACAGAACCAGGCGCTATAGTCTTAAATGGGTTCAGGCCCTGGTTCCATGCCGAAATCATTGTCGGTTGGCGAAGGGCCTTGTTAAGAACCGTTTGCACTGCCGGGTAAATAAGATTTCCATAAAATCTCATACCAAAGCTTGTAATCCGTTGCCAGTTTGTGAGCGGAACCCATTGTTTTGCTACGTCACGAATGCCTTGTGCGATTTTTGAGGTACTCTTCGACACGGCGGCAGAAAGCGCCTTCAGCCCACGGCCCATTGCCCATGATATAGAAACTGACCCCGGCCACAGCGCAAGGAGAGATACCGTACTTGCAAAAAGAGGAAGGCGATACTCCCCTTCTTTCACAACATCCGGGATTGCGTTTTCATACATCCACGTTAGCGCTTGAACTTGCCTTAGGGTTTCAAAATGCTCGTACGCATATGGGACACCAAAGGCTGCGCCAACCACCATCATGGGTGCTAAATATTTAAATGAAATTTCTTTTGCCTTTTTGACCCACGCCTTCTGTTCCTTTGTTACCTTCATGGTCGGCATCAATGTTGATTGTCGGTAGAGGTTTTGCCAAATTGTTGAAAGATCTCCGGCCTCAAGAAATGAATCGATTTGACTTTTTTTGTAGGCCGCATCCGAGTCTTGATTACCACTTGCTTCAATCCCGAGCTTTTCAGACTGCGCACGCGCGATCTTTTCAAGCTCGTCAAATGTTTTTTCCCAATCATTTTGGACAAGCAAATGAAACTGGCGACCAACCCGTGATTGTTGCTGATGTATGCTTCCGCCTATGCTTAGCATCTGTTTGTTTGAAATATGAAGAAGGGCTCTTCGCATCGCTGCGGGCATTGTATTGGGGTCCATTTCCGCCTGTGACTTATTTTCCAGACCCTCTAATTCTGAAACAATGGATCGCGCAAGCGCTTGTTCGACGTTTGCTGGATATATTTGTAATACCATCTGTTGCAGCGACTTAAACCCACGAATCATTTTTTCATAAGTTACTTTTCGCGAAAACGCACCCACCAGCTCCCTTTGTGAACCTTCGCCTTTAAAAACAAACAAGTCCCCGGACTCAATATGAATATTTCCCTTTTCATCCAGGGGAACAACCGAGTTTTTTTGTATTTCAGGCGGCCGCAATCCCGGCGTAGCGATATGAACTGAAAGTTTTTGTCCTTCAAGCGATTCCGATGATGTCCACAAATTTTTAAATACAGGGATAGGGGAACTAAAAATGTTTTTTGCTACGTAATCCATTGAGACGACATGCAAAGATCCTTTAGAATCAACAATCGTCAGAATTTCTTCATCACGAACCATGGCTGCAACTTCAACGTCTGGAATAAAATGACGTGCCACAACCGTTCCATTTAATCCGCGATCATTTTGGCCCCGAAGACCTTCCAGGACGAGCCGCTTATTTTGCTCGTCGTACACGACCCGTAATCCGGTAATGGATACTGGCGGCAACGAAACATGGTAATCGTTGAAAGAATAGGTTCGTCCGTTAATCTCTACGCTTTGGTTACCAAGGCTAAATGGATTTGGGTCTTGGTTTGGAAGCTCGGCCCCAGATTCCATCGCCTGAGCAGCTTTATCCCAGAGCGCTACATGTTCCTTATTTTCTACGACCGCTTTTGTGAGCGGATTTGAATCTGAACCATCACCCGCAGCCGCAAAAGCAAACGGGGTTGAACCAACACTGAGCTGGATAATCAACGTGAACACCAATAAAAACTTGATTCCAAAGCGTATCATGAAGCTGCCCCAACTTACCCATTCTCCCCCGATTTGATTAAGTGCTGTGAGTATAGCATAGGTCGAAACTGGGACGATGCCCTGACTATATGATTATAAAACTTACAATGCCCTTAAATGGACGAATTTTGTCATGAATTTTGTAATTTGTATTTATATGGTCGCCGTACACTTGCCTTCACACAGCAACTCCAACCGTACCAGAATCGACTAAAGTCTAATCTTTTTTCAAAATTCGAAACTTACAAAATGTATTATAAACACAGTGATTTCATATGGTTACATTTGAGACGCAATAATTTTTTGGCTTTATGTAAAGTTCCTATCTATTAATTACGATTATATTGATAGTTAATGTAACGTTGCTGTATAATAAAATATTTCAACCCGCAGGAGGTATAAAATGAAATCAATATTGCAAATTCTAGTTGTTCTGTGCGTGGGACTTAACTTTGGCTGCTCTATGGAGACCGTGGATTCAGATTTAGTCAATCCAGAGAAAATTCATCAGAACTACATTGTGTCTTATGATGCAGATTCAGCTGCCACTTCTATTTGGGCACAATTTCGACTTGGGAGCGCATTCGGTGACACAATTCATTTAGTTGAGCCTGCAAGACTGATTGTAAATAATAAAAAAATTCACTCAACCTGGTTTCCCGTCATCGGAACTTATTATTCAGAAAGGATCGCAAACACGTTCCAGGACAATGTCGTGATTGACTTCTATGGTCCTGACGAGTCCCTATTTCGAAATCAAATTGGCATGAAGCCAATAACAGTCAATGCGACAAGCACTGAGGTAAATACCGCATCCAACTATGTTGTAAGTGTAAATACCGATAGCCTAGAAAGCCGTGATGCCATCGAAGCGACAATTTCACAGAACCAACCTTCTTCAAACGGTGAATCTAAATGGATAACCGTAAGCGGATCCTATTCCCCAAGCAAAAAAACCATTACATTTTATTCTTCAAATATGAAGGACAAATTTATTGACGGAATGGCAACATTAGATGTGGTGCGCATTCACAATGGTCATTTACAAGCGGCGACCTCTGTGGGTGGAAATATACGCAGCGAATATAGCGCTCGCACGATTTCCCTTGAAATTACAAATGCGCGGGACACTACACTTGCAAATAATCCCTAAAAATAGTTAAAGGTTTATATGAAAATTTCAAAAGCGCAAAAAGAAGAAAACCGCAAGACCCTCTTGTACGCCGGCATAGAGATCATGCAAAAAGAGGGCATCAAAAACGCTACGATGAAAAATATCGCAGCAAAAGCGGGCATGAGCGAAGCGGTGATCTATCGTTATTATCCAACAAAAGATCACTTGCTGTTCGAATACTTCGGCGAAAGTTTTAAAAATGTAATATTAAAAGTCGAAGCTATTCCGAATTTTTTTGAATTTTCATTTGCTGAACAACTTCAAATTTTGATTGATACGCACCTTGAACAATTTGAAAAGCATCGTCCGTTTGTTCTCAGTGCTTTTAAATCGTTGTTTCTAACAACTCTAACAGGATCAATGGTTTATTTTCAAGAACAACGAAAATTGTTTACATCTTATGTTGAAAAAATAATGGACGCCGCCATTGAGGCTAACGAATTTAGCGCTCCACCAGTTAAAAATATCATCATCGATCTGTTGTGGGATTTTCATGTTGGCGTAATATATTTCTGGCTTAACGATGATTCTAAAAACTTTGAAAAGACCACACAGATGATGGACAAAAGTTTAGGTCTTTTCAATGAGGTGCTCAAAAGCAACATTTTAGCCCGACTACTTGACGTCGGATATTTTCTTGCCCGGGAGTATTTTTTAAAAGGATTTGATAAGCATATCGCGTTAAGCGACAATCAAAAAGAAATCAAAAAACAATTCTTAAAAAAAGATCATGGTTCCAAAATCAAAACTCGCAAGAAATAAAATCATAGGACAAACCGCTGCGAGAGTTGGATATACAAAAGCTAAATCCATGGCAAAAAAATCGTTCCTTCCAAGGGATCAACGTCAACGCGAACAAGAAAAAGCAAATCATGAAATAGCTCAAATCATATTTGACGGCCTCTGCAAGCTTCGCGGGACGGCCCTTAAAATCGCACAGCTTTTTTGCGGTGAAACACAAATTTTACCAGATGCATACATGAAGGTGTTTGAACAGTCACATTACAAAGTTCCTCCCTTAAACCAAGCCGTTATCAGAAAGGTTATTCGACAAGAGCTTGGGGAATATCCTGAAAATATTTTTTCAGAGTTTGAGTCAAACGCCTTTGCCGCTGCAAGCCTAGGTCAAGTTCACCGCGCAAAACTGACGAATGGGAAAAAGGTCGCTGTTAAAATTCAATATCCTGGGATCGACACCTCTGTTGTGAGTGATTTTAGCCTCGCAAGGAAGGCGCTCGCTCCGCTTCCTAACGCCGCACTTTTGGAGCGAACTTTTTCCGAACTTGAAGAGCGCCTAATGCAAGAAATTGATTACAAAAACGAACTTCAAAATACTTTGGCTTTTCGATCTTTAAATAAAAATTTAGACATTCAAATTCCAGAGTGCTTTCCGCAATACTGTTCTACCTTTGTTATTACAACAGAGCTTCTTGATGGGATGCACATCGACGAATGGTTAGAAACAAATCCCAAGCAAGAGCACGTCGATTTCGTGGCACAAACTCTGTTTGATTTCTTTAAATTTACAGTTTTTAAACACAACATGTGCCATGCCGACCCCAATTTTGGCAACTTTATGGTTCTTTCCGGAGGAAAAATTGGAATAATCGATTTTGGCGCCGTTAAAAAATTAAAATCTGAAGATGTCCAACTTTATAATCTTCTTTGGAATTATCATAAGCAGCAGGATAAAAATCTTTTGCTTCTCGAATATAAAAACCGTGGCGCTCACATTTCTGAGGATGGCTATCGCTCTAATAAGGAATTTTTCGCGCGTATTATCGAGCCCTATTGTGAATGGATTGGGCATGCGTTTAAAAATGGGAGCTACAAATTCGGCACAGATAGCGATTACATTAAGCGTGGTTACAAATTGTTTTCCGGCGTGTTGTTTAATTCGCAGATCCAAAATTTCTCAACAGACTTTACGCTACTCCATCGAACTCTGCATGGATTGTTTGTTGCGTTTACTCGAATGAATGCCACAGTAGTTTTTTAGATTTTAGCCTAAAAATGGGGGTAAGATCATTACCTCAAGATTAGCTGCGAGACGCAGCGTTTCGTCTCCATGATAGAGATCAGTGCCGTCCGGAATGGACCCCGGTAAGAGATGGTGGCTTGAGACGGAATTGAACCGCCGACACAAGGATTTTCAGTCCTCTGCTCTACCAACTGAGCTACCAAGCCAACGTTTGAATAAAAGCCAATTTTTCAGTCACAGACAAGATTTTGTCAAAGAAACTTTTTATGGGTTTTTAGGCTTTTGCGAGAGCAGACTTTAAATCGTCAATCAAATCATCAACGTGTTCGATTCCAACACTCACCCGAATCAAATTGTCCGTAATTCCAAGTTGCCTTCGAACATCTACCGGAACGCTGGCGTGTGTCATGATTGCGGGATGGTTCATTAGGGATTCAACGCCACCCAAACTTTCTGCCAAAGTAAATACCTGTAGGTTTTCAAGAAACCTTTTTGTCTCTTTCAATCCGCCCTTAATATAGAAAGAAAGCATACCGCCGAAGCCGCTCATTTGCTTTTTTGCAAGCTCGTGTTGAGGGTGGCTTTTTAGACCCGGATAAAGAACCTTTTCAATCTTCGGTTGTTTTTCTAAAAAACCGGCCAGCGCTTTTGCATTTTCTTCGTGCTGTTTCATGCGAACGGCCAAGGTCTTAATACTTCTCATCGCCATAAAACAATCAAAGGGAGAGGGAACCGTGCCCATACATTTTTGTAGATATTGAATTCGCTCGCCAAGCTTATCGTCTGACGTAATTAAAGCCCCGCCCAGAATGTCGCTATGTCCGCCGATGTATTTGGTGGTCGAATGATATGCAATATCGACACCCAAATCTAACGGTCGTTGAAAATAAGGGCTCATAAACGAATTATCTAGCAGAGTTAAAATTTTCTTTTTCTGACAAAATGTCGTGATTTTTTTTACGTCTAGTATTTTCATAGTTGGATTTGTTGGCGTTTCCATCCAGACCAATTTAGTGTTTTTTTTAATCGCAGATTCGAATTTTTTAAAATCGGTCATATCAACAAACGTAAAATCTAGGCCCTTGTCGTCTAAAACCATAGAAAACAATCTGCGCGTTCCGCCATAAACGTCATCACAAACAACGACATGATCACCCTCTTTAAGAAGACCGCTCACCGTTGTCGAAGCCGCACAGCCTGATGCAAATGCAAATCCATATTTTCCGCCCTCGAGACTCGCCAAACATTTTTCGTACGCGGTCCGAGTTGGGTTCCCCGCACGGCTATAGTCATATCCCTTATGCACGCCCGGTGACGACTGTGCGTATGTTGTTGTCATATAAATTGGATACATCACCGCATTTGTCGTTGGGTCAGGATCTTGTCCCGCGTGTATGGCTCGCGTTTCAAATTTGGGTTGATTTGTTTTTTTAGATTCTGTTTTCATAGAAAACCTTTTTCTTTCATCCATTTATCATTAAATACCTTGCTTAAATACTTGGCTCCACTGTCCGGAAAAATTACAACAATCGTGCTCGGTGTTGAAAGTTTTTTTGAGTATTCAATAGCCGCAACCAGGGCCGCACCCGACGATGGACCCACAAAAAGGCCGTCTTTTAGCATTATTTCCCTGCACAGTTGAAATGCATCTTTATCTTTGACGCGAACAAATTCATCCATAACATCAAAATGAACATTACCGGGGAGCATATCTTCCCCAATTCCTTCCATTTCATATCTTTCCGGCGGCGTCCGCACTTCCTTATAATAGTATAAGTCATAAAGAATGCTTCCGACTGGATCGGCACAAACGATTTTCACTGACGGTTTTTTTTCTTTTAAAAAACGTGCCGTTCCTGAAACTGTACCGCCAGTTCCGTTTCCATCAACAAAAACGTCTACCTTTCCGCCCGTCTGCTCCCAAATTTCTAGCCCTGTAGATTCATAATGTGCTTTTGGGTTGTCTGGGTTGTGAAATTGATTAGCAAGAAACGCTCCTTGATCAAGTGCAAATTTTTTTGCAACCGAGTAATGACTGCGCGGGTCTTCTGGCTCAACATTTGCGGGGGTAATGATAACCTCTGCTCCAAATGCTTTGATTGTATTTACCTTTTCTTCACTCATTTTATCTGGGATCGTGAGAACACAGCGATAGCCCTTCATCCGTGCGACTAATGCAAGCCCCAAGCCTGTGTTTCCTGATGTCGCCTCAACAATAGTTCCGCCAGGTTGGAGATCTCCACGTTTTTCGGCCTCTTCGATCATTTTTAGCGCAACCCGATCTTTTATACTGCCACCAGGATTAAAAAACTCCACCTTGGCAAAAAAAGTGTGGGAAGATTTTGGTACGCAACCCCTTAATTTAACAAGAGGGGTTTTTCCAATTAGCTCGAGCACATTATCGACGACCTTCATGATTTACCTTACAAAAAATATGACGATGAGCCCTAGCGCCCATAAGTAGTAAGAGAAATACTCAAGTTTCTGTTTTTTTACAATTTTAATGACAAGAACAAGAGCAAAAATCCCTGAAATAAGCGAGGCTAAAAAACCAACTCCATAACTGGCCAATTTCGCCTGATCCATCTGTACGTCTTTAAGCATCAAGATTGCGGCCCCTACAATAACGGGTATAGAGAGCACAAAGCTGTAAACACTTGCCAAGCGGGGGCTCAAGCCAACCGCAAGCCCTGCCGCGATTGTCATCCCCGATCGGCTGATCGCAGGCGAAATTGCGATTGCCTGGGAAACTCCAATTATGAGCGCTTTTTTGACATTCAACTGACCCATATCCGCAAGGGCTTCTTCGTAGTGCCCAAGATCTCCTTTAGATTTTTTGAATCGCGTAAAATAGAGTATAAGCCCCATAATCAAGAATTCGTATCCGACCGTTTTTCCGCTTTCAAATAGATTTTCAAAGAAATCCTTAAAGAGAACGCCGATCGCTGCCGCCGGGACAGAACCAACAATAACATACCAACAAAATAATGCCGCGCTATTTAGTTTTTTTGTTTTCAATGCGCTCGCGCTGTTTTTTATGAGCCTTGCCAAAAATATCCTAAATACAAAAACGATCGCAACAAGCGTCGCAATGTGCACCGCCATATCAAATGCCAAGTCATGGTGGGCAATATGTAGAATTTTCTGAAATAAAACCAAATGCCCCGAACTTGAAATAGGAAGAAATTCTGTTAACCCCTGAACAATTCCTAAAATAAACCCTTGAAGAGTATCCACGCCACTCCCTTTTAAAAGCTCATACTACTGTGTTCCTAAAATTAATTCCTCTGGTTTCGACTCTTCCAAAACATAATTTTGTTTTTTTATTTTCGCTTTCACCAAAGATTGACACTCTTTGCCAAGAAATTCGTCGTGCTCAGGCGCTTTTGCACCCCTTTCCGCGCTTTGAATGCAAATCCTATCGAGTCTCGACTTCTGCTCTGCCTCTGTTTCAGAGGTAATAATTCCAAATCCTTGCTTAAAATGGACAAATGCATAGCAACTGCCTGGCAAATCTTTATTTTCTAGCTCAAACTCACACTGCGCCTGAAGTGATAGCATTTTTTTGTATCGCTCCATGCTCTGGCTCATTGTTGTTTGATTGGTTGCCTGCAAGAGCAATTTTTCACGCAGATCAGACATTTCGTCCGCTTTAGCAAAATGAATCATAAATAAAATATAAAACGTCATTGTCCCCCCAGGGTTTCCAAAAACTGTTGTACAATAGGCCCCATAACTAGAAGTAAATAGGCTGGAAACTGAAATAACAATACCGGAATCATCAATTTAAATGGCATTAGATCTATTTCACGTTGGATTTCGTCTAAACACTTTTCTTTGAGTTCTTTTTCATACTCCACAAGATGCTCATAAATTTTATTTCCGCTCAACCCCGACCGAATAAGTTCAAAAAATGCACGTTCATATATCTCTACACGCGTTAAAATCTTTGTCGCATCTCCCTTTTGATCCAAACAAAATACCCATTCTTGCAATTTCAAATCGAATTCCGATTTTTTGTGGTTTCTTCCAATTGCAGCTCGTATGGAATCGCCACATTCCAATGCAAGTCGAATGCGCAACGCCCACTGCAAGCAGGAAATTAAGCTTTCCATAGATTTCTCCGACCAATTTTATACGCAACAACTGTCCCGGTCAGAAAAAAACCAAGCGAAATCAGTATGATCGCAATATTTTTACGCCAGTCGAATTGAAAATATAAAAAGGCAAGCGTACATACATATAATAAGGACAAGATACATGACTGCACTTGTATTTGCCGTTGCTTTTGTCCGGACTTACGTCGAATTTCCTCTTCAATTTTAAGTTGGCGGCGAAAAGCGAGTACTCGCTGCAAAGATCGATGTGGGGCTTGGTCAATAATCGAAAATTCTTCCAAAATTTCAGAAATTAAATCGTTTTTATTCATTTTCTGCAAATTTCTTCCAAAAAAAACATTTTCAATTATTTTTTCAAGCTTTGGTTTAAAAAAATCCGTCGTTGATTCGTTCGCAGACAGCAATGAAGCGCGAAACGAACGTCCAGTTTGCATCTGGAGAACCACACGATCCATAAAATTCAGGAATTCACAGCGAAATTTAGATTCTCTGTAAGTACGTGTGACAAAAATTGTAACCTGCAAAAACAAAAGTGAAGAAAAGAAGCTTGTCCAATATGCAAAATCACTACCAAAAAATTCGAAAAACACAAAAAAAGTTGCAATAACTGTAACAAAAAACCATTTCTTGAGAAGGTTTCCCGATAAAATTCCTTTTTCGTTTTCTTTTTTGTACATCCGACACACGGATATGTATCCGAAAAATGTAATCAACAACCTGAAAAACATACTTTCACCCTTGCTAACAAATGATTTTGCAAAAAAAGGACTTGCTCGCAAAAAAAACTGGTTGACGTGAGCTTGCGTGGATGCAAACCTTGAATTGAAAGCGACAGTTATCGCTGTAACAAAAAATGTGACCCTAAGGAGGAAACATGGCAAAGAAGAAAAAAGGAACAAAGAAGAAAGCTACTAAGAAAAAAGCTACTAAGAAAAAAGCTACTAAAAAAAGAAAGTAATTTTCTTTAGCTAGCAAAGCTTATGCTTTGAAAAGCCTCTGGCAAAATCCAGGGGCTTTTTTGTTTCTGCGAACTATAAGCTTATTAAATTGTTTTAGAAATAGTAAAGGTACCCAAATGTGCCCGTTGCTGCCGCAACAAAATCGCCAATATCCATAAGTATTTGTAGCTCCAAATAAAGTGACGACCCCGCCATAAATCCGCCGAGCTTCACATATTGGATACCGATCCCAGGAAAAATAAGGTTTTCATTTATTTTCCCTTCCTGCTTTTCTTTCATCGTCAAGAATTTGTCGGCAAGAAAATTAGGATTGGTTTCGGTAATCGGCCCCTTTCGTCCATAATTTTCCCAGTGCGTATACCCAAATGTATAGTAAGGTAATAACCATTCTCCAACAAAAACACCTTTGTATTGCACTCCAAATGTCTGATACGAAGGCGAGCCCCCTCCAAATCCCAGTACAATTCCGCTCTTCTCAGAAAAGTTGAGTTCTAAGCTGGTTCCCGCCATACCTGCCGCGCCTGCCGCAACAAGGCCAATACCGACGCGTCTTGTTTTACGCATTTCCATCCCTGAGCTTGAGGTGCCCTCAACAAGGACTGCCGCTAAGCCCGCTTGAGAAACAAACAAGACAACTAAGAAGCTAAAAAAGTTTTGCACGAATTCCGTCCTCTTGAAGGAATTTTTTTATTGTTTTGGCATCCAATTCATCCAATCTCCATATTAATTTATGCATCAAATCGATTGTTTTGCCTGTCTCCTCGGAACGTAAACGCTTACTCACTACACGAACATCGTCTGTAATTTGGACCAAATTGTTCAAAAGATGTCCTATTTCTCCATTTTTGTTGTTCTTATCGATCAAAGTAAGGGTTTTATTTAAATTCGACACCAATTGATTCATCATTCCGATGGTATTTGTAATGCTGCCCTCATTATTCTCAACCATTTCTAGTATCTTTCCGGCAAGTCCATAGCTCTGCGAAATCAGCTGATCAATCCTTGGCGGATCTTCGCCCCGAACGGTGTCGCCAGGGCGGAATGTTTCACTTGCCATCGATCCCGGAGTAATTTCAATAAACTTCTCGCCAATAACGCCCGCTAGGTTGATATAAAACCGACTGTCTTTGCGAACCGTTTCCCACGCTTTTCGATCAATAGATATTTTGAGCCGCAACTTAACCTCTTGCCCCTTTTCGTCTTTTTGTTCCGGTTCAAAATCTATGCGTTGAACCTTGCCCACTTTGATACCCATCACGCGAACAGGGGAGCCCTCTTGAATCCCTCCTGCGTAATTATATGTTACATTTAATATTTCAGTGCGGGCGAATGGGTTCATATCGCCCAACAGATAGGCAAACCCAACCACAAATAAAATCGAAATCAAAAAAAGCAAGCCAACCTTAGTTTCTATTTTCATATTCACCCTAAATCGTACTCGAAAACCAAACCATCAATAAAAATGGGCAAAAATCCACGACATCACAAAATCTAACACGATGATCGCAACCGAAGCCGTTACTACACTTCGTGTTGTTGCTTGCCCTACGCCCTGTGCTCCCGCAGTACAGCGGAACCCCCAATAACACGCAATAAGCGGGATCACCGCTCCAAAAACGCCGCCCTTTATAATAGCAAACACCAAATCTTGGAAAATGACAAACCGATTCATTGCTAAAAGAAATGACCCCGTGGACATTCCAAGATTGGCAACGCTTATCCCCATCGCTGAAATCAAGCACACTAGGTTCGAAATTACAGCAAGCGCTAACCCACTTAATATGCACGCAATTAATCTTGGAACAACTAAGTACTGAACAGGATTAATACTCAGCATTTTTAGCGCATCTATTTGTTCGGTTACGGTCATGGTACCTATTTCGGCAGTAATTCCCGCTCCAATTTTAGAAGTTAAAAGCAATGCTGCTAACACAGATCCCAATTCTCTCAATATAAGTAACGCCGCAAAGCCCGGCACCAATGAGTCTTCCTGCAAAACTAATTTCATGTGATAGGATGATTCCATAATCGTCACCATTGCAGCAAAACTAACGCAGAAAACGATGATCCCGACGCTTCTGTTCGCAATAAATTCTATATGTTGGATAATCAGCCCAACACGAAACGGTGGTCGAAATAGCGCCTGGAATGTTTCTTTCAACATTCCCAGAAAATCAGCTAGCGTTTTGCCCGCTTGTATTAAAATTAAGCCGATGGAATCAACAAACACCAATTTATTCGCCCCTTATTAGCGTCAACGCCGTATCGGTAAAAACAGTTGTCACCCAGTCTGAAAGCACAATGGCAATCATGCAAGCAACCGCTGTTTGTAAAACGGCTTTGCCCACACCCTTTGCCCCACCCGTTGCCGTATACCCACGGTAGGTGCAAATTGTTGCGATTAAGAACGCAAAAACAAAGCTTTTAAACAGTCCATTAAATATGGATGGCATCGTCACAAGGGTCGGAATATGCCGAACATATTCTTGGAAAGAAACTTCGGCAAAGAGCCCCCCCATCAAAAGCCCCCCTATAATAGATAAAACCAGCCCACCCGAAAGCAAGACAAAGCTTGCCGTTACAATTCCAAAAAACCGCGGTACTATGATTTCACGGATTGGGTTTGCCCCAAGGCATCGAATCGCATCTATTTGCTCGGTTACGCGCATGGTTCCAAGCTCCGCCGCAGTGAATGCCCCAACCTTCCCACTCAGCATAAATGCAATTAATAGTGGCCCCACTTCACGAAGGGTTGCGCTGGTTGAAATTCCGCCCAAGTATTCTAGAGCCGAAAATTCATTTAATTGCATGGTAAACTGGATTGTCATTATTGCCCCGACAAAAAATCCAGCCATCGCGGTTGTAGCAAAACTTTGGGCCGTCACTTTGTAAATTTGCTCCAAGGTGAGGTCTATCTTCGCCGGGGTACGGATGGCTGTTAAAATAATCTGCCCAAGGAACAGAATCCCTCCACCAATATCATCTATTAAAACTTTGATTCGCATAAACACCATCAAACCTCAGCCAAAAAATCTTTTACCAGCGGAACCTTACTGTTTCGAACGCTCTCCACAGTTCCATCCTCTACAATCATGCCTCGATCTAAAACAATAATCCGGTCTGCGATTGCAAGGGCGCAGTTCATATCATGGCTTACAACCAATGACGTTGTCTTCAACCTTCGCGAAAGATCTTGAATTAAACTGTTGATGGCGTTTGTTGTTATCGGATCCAACCCAGTTGTTGGTTCGTCAAAAAGCAAGATCTCGGGCTCTATAATAATGGTTCTTGCCAGGCTGACTCGCTTTTGCATGCCATATGAAATATTCGAAGGAAACCTTTCCCCGATGTCATCCAAATTTACCAACGATAGCGCTTTTAAGACACGCGATTTGATTTCGCTTTCAGGCAATTGGAAATGCTTCCGCAATCCAAACGCAATGTTTTCAAAAACAGTCATGGAATCAAATAAGGCTGGTTGTTGAAATACCATTCCGCATTTTTTTCTAATTGGTCCATAGGACTCCTCAGATAATTTTGCAGCATCGACTCCATCTACCCAAATTTCTCCCGCATCGGGGGTCAAGAGCCCAACAATGTTTTTCAGCATTACAGACTTTCCAGTCCCCGATATGCCTAAAATAAAAACTATCTGACCCCTTTCAATCTTAAATGAAACCTTATTTAAAACTGTCTTTTGTCCAAATGATTTCACAACATTTTTGAATTCAATCATGAAACCCCTGCGGTCAGCGGACCCTGGAGTGCGCCCCGAATGAATTGTTGAACTCGCTGATCGGAGTGTTGCCTGGTCTCCTCCACTGTTCCGGTTAAAATGAAATTTCCCCTTAGCACAAAACCTATGCGATCTGCCATTTGATAGGCTCGTTTCATGTCATTTGTAATTGCTACAAGGGTAGAATTGTTTTTTTTCTGTAAATCCAAAATCAACTCGATAATCTTCCGGCTCGTTATAGGGTCCAAGCCCGCCGTAGGGTCATCATAAAAAATAATCTCTGGTTCCAGGGCAAGTGCTCGTGCAATTCCCAATCGTTTTTGCATACCGCCACTGATTTCATCTGGAAAATTATGAAGTACGTGTTCCAAGCCCACAGAATTAAGATAAAATTGAACTCGCCTTTGAATTTCACTTTCTGGCAACCGCGTTGTTTCGCGTAGCGGAAAAGCGACATTATCTGCAACCGTAAGTGAGTCAAATAAGGCATTTTTTTGAAAAAGCATCCCCATTTTCCGCTGCAACTGATCGCGCTTTTCGCCGCGTAATGCCAAAAGGTTTTGGCCCTGAATTAAAACCCGCCCCTCTGTGGGAGCAAGGATCCCGGCCAAGGTTTTGAGCAACGTAGTTTTCCCCTGGCCGCTAGGTCCGATCAACACCCATTTTTCGCCTTTTCGAATTTGAAGGCTAACATTTTTCAACAGTTCATCATGGCTAAATTGATGTGAGACTTGCTGCAATTCTAGTTCAAACATAATTCCTCATAACGCGGCTGCAACACGAAAAATACCGACACCAAAACTCTTTCTTTTCATTCGCACTACTTTATGATTATTAATTGTTCTTCTTATCCAATATAAAAACAAGAGGATACTCATGTCTCAATACAAATTTATTCAGGTTCCTGATGGCGAAAAAATTCGTATTTCGTCCAATGGAAAGCTGGAAGTTCCTGATAATCCAATCATCAATTTTATCGAAGGCGACGGAACAGGTCCAGATATCTGGCGCGCTTCCGCAAAGGTATTCGATGCTGCCGTTAAAAAAGCATATATGGGCAAAAGAAAAATTGCGTGGTGCGAGGTTTACGCGGGATCAAAGGCGCACAAACTTTACAATGAGTATGTCCCCGACGAAATGATCGAAGCTTTACGCGAACACGTTGTCTCGATTAAAGGACCGCTTGAAACCCCCGTGGGAAAAGGAATTCGATCCATCAATGTAGCCCTTCGGAAGGAATTGGATTTATACGCGTGTATCCGACCCTGCAAGTGGTATGAAGGCGTTCCTGCCCCAGTAAAACGCCCACAAGACGTAGACATGACAATCTTCCGTGAAAATACGGAAGATTTATACGCGGGCGTTGAGTGGGCCGCGGGCTCCAAAGAAGCGAACACCGTGATTGATTTAATTACTAAGCTTGATAAAAAAGTCCGTGAAAACTCTGCAATTGGGATCAAGCCCGTCAGCGAGTTCGGCTCGAAACGTCTTGTTAGAAAAGCAATCCAATACGCTATCGAAAAGAAACTGCCTTCGGTTACCCTGGTTCATAAAGGAAATATTATGAAGTTTACAGAGGGCGCATTCAAAGATTGGGGTTATCAAGTCGCAGCCGCCGAATTTGCCGATGTTACAATTACCGAAAATGACGTTTATGAAAAGCATGGCGGCAAGGCTCCCGTTGGAAGAATTGTGATCAAAGATCGTATCGCAGACAATATGTTCCAGCAGGCTTTATTGAGGCCCGATGAGTATTCAATTCTTGCGCTTACAAATTTGAATGGCGATTACATGAGCGACGCTCTCGCCGCCCAAGTAGGTGGGCTGGGGATTGCTCCCGGTGCGAATATCGGTCACGGACTAGCTGTTTTTGAGGCAACACACGGAACTGCGCCCAAATACGCAGGCCAAGACAAGGTTAACCCCGGATCAGTTATCCTTTCTGGTGTAATGATGTTTGAATATATGGGCTGGAAAGAAGCAGGAGAATTAATAGAAAATGGATTGCAGAAGGCAATAAAAAATAAACGCGTCACCTATGACTTCCACCGACAAATGGAAGGGGCAACGCTATTGAAATGTTCAGAGTTCGGGGACGAAATCATTAAAAATATGTAAGATGGAGGCCACATGGAACACAGAAGAAAAAAAATAAGCGTAATTGGAGCCGGATTCGTTGGGTCAACGTGTGCGCACTGGATTGCCGCAAAAGAATTAGCCGATGTTGTTATCCTTGACATCAACGAGGGCGCCGCAAAAGGAAAGGCTCTTGACCTTGCACAAGCCGGGCCCGTCGAAGGGTTCGACGCAAAAATAATCGGCACCGCAAACTATAAAGATACAGCGGGCTCTGACGTTGTGATCATTACAGCGGGTCTTCCCCGCAAGCCCGGCATGAGCCGCGACGATCTTCTATCCACGAATGCAAAAATTATGAAAGATGTTTGCACTGGACTTCGCGAATTTTGCCCGAACGCATTTGTCATAGTTGTTTCAAATCCTTTGGATGCAATGACTTACGTTGCATATGAAACTATGAAAATGCCAAAAAACAGGATCATGGGCATGGCTGGGGTATTGGATACGGCTCGATTTAAAATGTTTATTTCTGAAGAACTCAATGTAAGCGTCGAAGATATCCAGGCGATCGTTCTCGGCGGTCATGGGGATACAATGGTCCCGATGCCACGCCATACTCTTGTTGGCGGGGTTCCGCTCACAGAACTCATGCCAAAGGAAAAGCTCGAGGCGCTTATTCAAAGAACGCGGACTGGTGGCGCAGAAATTGTCGGCCTATTAAAGACAGGCTCCGCCTACTATGCTCCCTCTGCTTCCGCAGTACAAATGGCCGAGACGATTTTGAAAGATAAAAAACGTATCATTCCATGCGCGGCACTTTGCGAGGGCGAATACGGTTACAAAAATCTATTTGTAGGCGTTCCTGCTTTAATTGGCGGCAGCGGTGTAGAAAAAATTATTGAAATGAAATTAAACGACGAAGAAAAACGGATGCTTGACAGCTCTGCCGCCGCAGTAAAAGACCTGGTAGAAGCGTTAAAAAAATTATCATAATTTTTCGAGGGGATCTTTCGGATGAATATCCATGAATATCAGGCAAAACAGCTTCTAAAAGAGTTCGGCGTTCCCGTATTACAGGGCGATATCGCCCTTACGCCAGAAGACGCAGTCAAGGTTGCAAAGAAAATTGGCGGCCCTGTTTGGGTGGTCAAAGCTCAAATTCATGCCGGAGGCCGAGGAAAAGCCGGGGGCGTAAAACTTGCAAAATCGATCGATGAAGTTCGCGAGTATGCCAAAAATATCCTTGGAAAAACCCTCGTTACACATCAAACGGGTCCAGAGGGTAAGGAAGTACAAAAAGTACTTATCGAAGAGGGTTGTAAAATTAAAAAGGAATACTACGTTGCGGCCCTGGTAGATCGTACGACGGGAAAAGTGGCAATGATGGCAAGTAGCGAAGGAGGCGTCGAAATTGAAAAAGTGGCAGAAACACATCCTGAAAAAATCATTACAATAGAGATCGATCCCGCAACAGGCTTCAACGGATTTCACGCTCGAAAATTAGCGTTTGGGATCGGCATGAACGCAAGCTTGGTTAAACAAGCCACCCAGTTGTTTAGTGGTTTATACGAAACATTCATCAAAAAAGATTGTTCCATGGCAGAAATCAATCCCCTCGTGGAAACCGAGGACGGAAAGCTTTTAGCGCTCGATGCAAAGATGAATTTTGATGACAATGCGCTTTTCAGGCAACCCGCCGTTATGGAAATGCGTGACCTAACCGAAGAAAACCCAACAGAAATCGAAGCAAGCCGCTATGAATTAGCATTTATTAAGCTTGATGGAAGTATCGGCTGCCTTGTCAATGGAGCCGGTCTTGCCATGGCCACAATGGATTTAATTAAGCTTCATGGTGGTGAGCCTGCAAATTTTTTAGATGTTGGCGGAGGCGCGAGCAAAGAAAAGGTGGCCGCTGCGTTCAAAATCATTTTAAAGGATCAAAATGTTCGTGCAATTCTGGTAAATATTTTTGGCGGAATTATGAAGTGTGACATTATTGCTGAAGGCGTAATTGCGGCCTCGAAAGAGGTGGGGTTAAAAGTTCCCCTTGTCGTGCGGCTGGCAGGAACAAACGTCGAAAAAGGGAAAGAAATTCTTCAAAAATCCGGATTAAATATTATTTCTGCTGACGAATTGGCAGATGCGGCTCAAAAAGCAGTTCACGCCGCGAAAGGTAAGTGATGTCGATTCTTGTAAATAAAAACACACGGGTAATTTGCCAAGGTTTTACGGGATCCCAAGGAACATTTCACTCTGAACAGGCTATTCAGTATGGAACAAAGATGGTTGGCGGAGTCACCCCTGGAAAGGGAGGCACGAAGCACCTGAATCTTCCCGTTTTTAATACTGTTTGTGAGGCAAAAGAAAAAACAAACTGTAATGCTTCAGTAATTTATGTGCCCCCACCATTTGCTGCCGACGCGATTATGGAGGCAATTGACGCAGAAATAGAACTGGTGGTTTGCATCACAGAGGGAATTCCAGTTCTAGATATGGTCAAAGTAAAAAAATACTTAAACGGATCTAAAAGTCGACTGATCGGACCCAACTGTCCAGGCGTCATAACCCCAGGTGAATGTAAAATTGGAATTATGCCCGGGTACATACACAAAGCTGGTCGAATTGGCGTTCTATCGCGATCGGGAACACTCACTTACGTTGCTGTCGATCAACTTACAAAATTAGGGCTGGGTCAAAGCTCTTGTGTTGGTATTGGTGGCGATCCTGTGAACGGAACAAATTTTATTGACGTATTAGAAATGTTTAATAAAGACCCAAATACAGACGCAGTAATTATGATTGGCGAAATCGGCGGAACCGCAGAGGAAGATGCTGCGGAATATATCAAGCGCGAATTTAAAAAGCCCGTCACAGCATTTATTGCTGGCGCATCGGCCCCAGCAGGAAAGCGCATGGGTCATGCTGGAGCCATCATCAGCGGCGGAAAAGGCACTGCCGCTGCAAAGTTCGAAGCTCTCCGTTCGGCGGGCGCTCACATTTCAAAGTCTCCTGCGGAACTGGGATCAACTCTTAAGGCAAGCCTGCGTTGACACGGCAGTCCAAGTTGACTGTGAACTCCCTGTAAACTAAGACATTAAAAACGCTGAAACTCTTGGAGGAGCGATGGGGACAGAACAAACCTTTAGTATTATTAAGCCAAATGCCGTTAAAAAAAATGTCATGGGCGCAATTATTGAACAGTTTGAAAAAAGCGGATTAAAAATTGCAGCGGCGAAGCTAACCGTTTTAACAAAATCTAAATGCGAAGAATTCTACGCAGAACATAAAGCGCGACCTTTTTTTGGCGAGCTTGTTAGTTTTATGACCTCTGGTCCTGTCATGCTTATGGTACTTTCTGGCAATAATGCCGTTGCAAAAAACAGAGAAATTATGGGCGCGACAGATCCTGCAAAAGCAGCCCCGGGTACAATTCGAAAGCTTTTTGGGGATACAATGGGTGAAAATGCTGTCCATGGCAGTGACTCTCCGGCGAGCGCCGCAAGAGAAATCGCTCTCTTCTTTGAAAAAACAGAAATTGTAAATCGTTAATCATTGCTAAAAGCGAGTTCTTCTAGTTAAATTTCTCCATGGGAAAGTACATTGCAGTTCTCTTCTGCTTATCTTTGACGGCGTGCGCAGATGCTGAAAAACAAGAAACTAAACAAAAAGCAATCCTTCACTTCAATATTGGGGTTTCGGATCTCGAATCTGGTCGCTATCCAGAAGCTCTCCAACAATTGCTTATCGCAAACGACATGGAGCCAGATAACCCGCTAATACTGAATAATCTCGGCCTTGCTTATTTTGTCCGAGAGAAGTACGCGGAGGCACATCAAAATATTGCACGCGCATTAAAATTAAGACCCAGCTACAGTGACGCACGAAATAATTTGGGTCGAGTTTTAATTGAAATGGGCCGAACGGATGACGCAATTGCCGAGCTGGAGAGAGTTACAAAAGACCTCACTTACCCCTCCCCTGAAAAGGCCTTTGCAAACCTTGGATTAGCGCACATGAAAAAGGAAGAGTACCAGAAAGCAAAAAAAGCTCTTGCGAAAGCAATCCAAATCAACCGTGAATTTTGCGAGGCGTATAATTACTATGGCCAAACGCTTTTTCGTAATCAGGAGTTTTCAAAGTCCTCTGATATTTTTGACCGTGCATTAAAAATCTGTGATCGCATCCCTCAAGAAGTTCATTATTTCAGCGCACTCAGCTACTATAAATCTGGGCAATTTGACAAAGCCATTGCTCGATTTGAAGAGGTGATTAAGAATTACCCAGAAAGCGAATTTGCCCAAAAGTCTGAATCTATGCTAAAAATAATTAAGAAATAACAACGGAAAACGGGACATGAAAGACATCGGTGAGCTACTAAAAAAAGAGCGCGAAAAAAAGAAACTTACTATCAAAGAAGTTGCTGTTGTTACAAAAATTAATAGCGCAATCCTTATCGCTATTGAAGAGGGGGACGAACAAGGTCTTCCTCCGAAACCATTTTTGCGCGGCTTCGTTCAATCTTACGCTCGCCACCTGGACGTGGATGTCGATAAGATTATGCAAATGTTCATGGCTGACCTGGGAACGACCAAGCCCCAGATTACTAAGCTGGAGTCTAATCCCGCAAATGACAACAACACCTTGGACTTTATAAATCAGAAGTGGGATTTAATTAAAAAAGGATCTGTGGTTGCCGGAATTTTATTATTGCTAGGTTTTGCGTGGTTTTTGGTTGAAACAATTAATAAATATGAAGAGGAATCAAAACAAGCTGCCGAAAGAAAAGAGACCGTTATCACGCAGGTATCGACAAATACCGTAAACACAGAACCATCACAATCACCGAATCCAAATCTTGTGGTTGCCCCGCCGGTTGAGTCGCCTGAAGCAAAGCCCTCACCACAGCCGACCGATAAGCCTGTTGCCCCGACAGCGACATCTGTGCCGACAACCCCTCTTCCAAAACCAACCCCTAGCCCCGTTCAAGTCGCGGCAGCCCCTCAACAAGTAATTATCGAAGCACTTGATAATGTTAGAGTGAAATACAATATTGATAATGGATCTGCAAAATCTGTCGATTTAAAGCCAGAGCAAATACTAACGATCAAAGGACAGACCAAAGTCACATTGACCATCAGCGATGGTGGCGCAGTTAACATCATTTACAATGGTCGAGACACCGGTGTCCCCGGAAACCTTGGGCAAGCGATCGACCTGAGCTTTCCAAAGTGAGTTTGTTCTTAAAAATTTGGTGGGTGAGCCTATTTGTAAAAATAGGGCTCGCAGCACTTGTTCCGTTCTTTTCAGACGAAGCATATTATTGGGTCTGGTCCCACCACATTCAAATGAGCTATTTTGATCACCCTCCGATGATCGCATGGCTGCTCTCCCTCGGGCGGCCATTTGAAAGTATAGCAAATTTAGGCCGCCTTCCAGTTATTGTGATGTCACACGGAACCCTTCTAATTTGGAAAAAAATTCTTGAAAAATATATGGATCAAAAGCAATTGGCGGCCTGGCTATTGCTGGCACTACTAAACCCTCTTTTTGGATTGGGTGGGATTATCGCGACGCCAGACATCCCGCTGCTTTTTTTCTGGTCTCTAAGTCTGCTCATGTTTGAAGAATACATTAATCATCCAACGCCCCGGCTCGCTCGCGCTTTGGGAATATGTCTTGGCTTGGGATTTTGTTCAAAATATCACATCGTTCTTTTCCCATTGGGAATTTTATTTTGGCTTACCGTGAAGAAACAATGGCATATCGTAAAGCTCCAACATGTTCGCGTATGCGTATTTATGGGGCTTTTGTTTTCACTTCCTGTTTTGATTTGGAACTTTACGCACGACTTTGATTCTTTTGCCTTTCAGCTAAGACACGGTCTTGTAAAGAAATCGCAAAGCCTAACCTACCCGCTAGAGTATCTCGGGGGGCAAATCTTGCTTCTGTTTCCACTTGTTTTGATTCCTGCGATTCGATTCTCAAAAAAGAATTTCCATAGTTTAAGTATTTGGGCTTTTCTTCCTCTTGTCTTCTTCTTTGTCACATCCCTTAAAAGCCGCGTTGAACCGAATTGGCCTATTATGGCATATCCTGCGGTACTCGCTCTTGCCGTACTTGGAATGCAAAAAATATCGTGGAAAAAAACCACTCTGTTTGTTTGGACAACGCTTTTTGTTGCAGTTGTGATTGTAATTGCAATTCAAAAACCCAGATTAATTTTTGAAAAATCCAAGCTTAAGGAGTTGAATGTCTACCGCGTATTAAAAGAAATTCCATATAAATATTCCCCGCTTTTCGCTGGGTCATATCAAGTCGCCGCACAGCTTAACTATATGGCTAAAAAGTCTGTTTACAAGTTGCGCGATATGAATCGACGTGACTTTTATGATTATTTAACTGAATCCAAGCCCTCCACACCTTTTTATGTGGTCTTGCGATATGACCAAACCTTGCCCGAATGGGCCAGAGAATATAACTATAGCGTTGTCGAGGAGCTCGGCGAATTTCAAGTCCTTGAGGTCAGATGAAAAAAGTCTTTATCGTAGGATTTTTCGTAATTGTTGTTTTGATTTACGGCTTATATATCAGCCAATATCAGATTACCGTTGCTCGTCCCCAAATCGGAATCCAAAATCCAGAGGGGCTATATGACTACAAAGGGCTCACGCACATCCATTCAAAATCAAGCTCCGGCAGCGGAACACATGAAGAAATCATCTCTGCCGCAAAACAACTACGCTTTGATTTTTTATTTTTTACCGAGGTCAACCCTGTCACCCAAAACTCTGGGATTGAAGGATATCATCAAAACTTGTTGGTTCTATCTGGCGGGGAATATAGCTACCTTGATGCCCGGTTAATGTACTACGGTGGCCCGGCCTCTGAGCCTCCCGAGGGAAAGGCAAAATCCCAAGCCTATTTCGCAGACCTTTTGTCCCAAGAAAACAAAGCAAAGGAATCGGGTTTTGTTTTTCTTGCTCATCCATTCCATACTCGCTACCAATGGATTGGGGAATATCCTGTTGGACTTGATGGCATTGAGATTATCAACCTGAAGCGAGTGCTTGAAGCGGCGTGGATCAGATCAAAGCTTAATTCTCTGTATAGCTTGTTCTTATACGCCTTAAATCCAAATCTCGCTTTAATTCGTCTTTATTCTGAACCATCCGATGAGCTTTTTTTATGGGATGAACTTAATAAAAAAAGAAAGACTGTTGGGCTCTTTGGTTCTGATGCAACGGCAAAAGCTGTTATACTCCCTGGCCTTATGTTGAAATTTCCGTCTTACGACACTCTGTTTGCCGTTGGCAGCAACCACCTTCTGATCACATCAGAGCTTACGGGGGAAGCGGAGCGAGATCGTGTAAAAGTACTAACGGCTCTCCGTGAGGGGCAATTTTATTCTTGTCTTGATATCGTGGCCAATCCAAAGGGATTTTTTGCTCAAATGAGATCTTTTGACAAAAACTTCTTAATGGGGTCCACAGTTCCGCTCGGAAAGAGCACAAAACTCAAAATACAATTGCCCGCTTTCCTCGAAGTTCCTTTCGAAGTCCGGATTTATAAAGACGGGGAGCTCTATTCGACCTCAAATTCAATGAAAACCGATCTAGCCATCACAGCGCCAGGGATTTATCGAGCGGTGGTTCGAGTTATCCCATCCTTTGCATTTCCAGAGGGAAAGAGATGGATTTCCTGGATCTACACCAATCCGTTTTACGTTGTTGATTAAATTAAAGACTTAAAAGATCTAGCTGCTTGGGCTGGCGTTCGATCACCGGAAATTTTAGCGGCTTCCCGCCTTGAAGATTTATCAATGTTTCAATTGCAGGCGGTTGGCCATTTTGAGTTAGCTTTTTTAATGTTTCTGAAAAAAGTTGTCCACAATATGTTGCGTCTTCTTGAGCGCGATGAAACACTCCGGTTGGAAATTTTAGATGCTGAACAAGTGTACCCAGTTTATAATTGATAAGGCCTGGAAAAACTTTGCGTGCAAGGGCGCAAGTGTCCAGCACAAGTCCACGCGGTGCTGCGCTTTCTAACCTTTTCACATCATGAAGAACAAATTGAAAATCAAAAGGGGCATTATGCGCAACCATAATGTCATCACGACAAAATTCTGCAAACGGTTCCATTACAACGTCAATACTGGGCTTTCCGACTAGCATCTCGTCTGTAATTCCGCTCACCCGTGACGCCTCTGGCGGTATCGACCTATTTGGATTAATAAGCGTAGCAAAGGCCTCTGTGGGATGGCCATTTGAAAAGCGTACGGCTGCAATTTCAACTATCTGGTCTGAGCCTACCATAAAGCCCGTCGTTTCAAGGTCAAAGGCTACAAAATTCATTAATCCCCCACTTCTGGTACTCAATAAGATGTGCCATACTGATAGCGATGAAACTTAAAAAGCGCAAGCCAGAAACGGCATTTCGTTTGGGTGACAGAGACATACCTTTTTCCACTGAAGATACCGTGCTAGAGGCACTGCTGCATGAGGGTATTCAAATGGACTATTCGTGCGGCGGGATGGGCAGCTGTAGTACCTGTAGGGTCATTGTTGATTCAAATTTAAATGAGTTACCAAAAAGAACCATTCCCGAACAAGAGATTGCGCAAGATCGTGGCTTTGCTCGCAATGAACGGCTCTCGTGCCAGCTCCATCCGTATGTAAACCTAAAAATTAGAATCCCTTAATTATTTTTGCATGGAAAGGGGATAGCGGCGGCCGGTCCCAAAAGCATGTTGGGTTACCCGCAGAATGGGGGGGGCCTGCCACCTTTTAAATTCGTTTTTAAAAATTTTATTTAAAATCTTCTTTTCTTCAGGAGTCTTCGGGGTTTTCAAGCCCACAACAAGATCATGAACATAGTGATCAAGCTTTTTATATTGTGGCAGTGTATCACTGTCTTTTTGGTTAGGTCGAAGTTCTGCCGTTGGATCACGGCTTAAAATTCGTTTTGGAATTAGCTCTGTCTGTTCATTGTATAATTCGCACAACTCGTACACTTGCCCCTTTAGTAAGTCGCCAATCGGCGCCAGCCCCCCGCACATATCGCCATACAATGTTGTATAGCCAACTGCAAATTCGTCTTTGTTTCCCGTCGCAAGCAAAAGACTGGGCTTCAAATTTCCATAGGCGCTCAAAAATAATCCTCGTAATCGGGATTGAGCATTCTCGTTTACAACCCCAAATTCAAAATCACCCAATGTTCCCTTAAGCGACCCGATTACAGTGTTGTATGCTTCGTCAATAGACAGATCTTTGAAATCACAGCCCAAATTCTTAGCCAATTGTTTTGCCAGGGTGAAGCTTTCCTCTGCGCTGAACGGCCCCGGCATTCCAAAAACAGTAACCTTGTTTGGGCCGAATGCATCAACCGCTAAGCACGCCACAAGGGCAGAGTCCACTCCTCCACTTAAACCCAGATGAACACGTTCAAATTCATTCTTTTTTGCAAAGTCTTTTAATCCAAAAACTAGCGCTCCCCTTAAAAGCTCGAGGGGGGTTAAATCTAAGCCGCGAACTCCGCCTTCTTTCTTATCAAGATCCACAATATTTAAATCTTCTTGAAAATATACAGATTGAGCCAATACTTTACCCTTGGCATCGATGGCAAAACTACCGCCATCAAAAATTATTTCGTCTTGTCCCGAGACCTGATTAACATAAATGACTGGTACCTTCAAAAACTTGGCGGTCTTGGTTGCGACCGACTTTCTCCCAAGCGGCTTCCCCAACGAAAATGGGGATGCGTTGGGGCTTAAAGCAAAATCAATTCTTTTTGATTTTATTTTTTTAATCGGATTTTCTGGGTACCGTGTCCCCACCCAAGACTCTCCCCACCCCCAAATATCTTCGCATATAGGAATCAGAATTTTCTTCCCCTTAAAATTAAGAATATTATTTTCAAGGTTTCCTGGTTCAAAATGTCGAGCCTCATCAAAAACGTCATAATTTGGCAAAAGTTCTTTGTGGAAATATTTCGGTGACCTCCCCTTTTCTAAGAAAACAGCCGAGTTATGATAAAGCTTCCCTGTTTTTTTCGGATTTAATGTTACGGCGCCAACCAATACACCTATATGGGGAGGGATTTTTTTACCTAATTCACTTAGTTTTTTGAGTTGCTCCTGAACAAGCTCTTTGCGTTCCAACAAGTCGCTCGGCCAATAACCATACATTGACAGTTCTGGAAATACGACGATGTCGCAATGACGTTCTTTTGCTCTAATTGTATATTCTAGTATTTTAGAAAAATTTCGATCAAACGCGGCGACCTGACAATTGATTTGGGCAAGGCCTATTCTCATGACTACTAAAGAGTCGCTTCGGGCTTAAGCTCTTTTCTCCTCAGATAATCTTGTATCGGTTTTCGGCCAGAAAAGCCATCTTTGTGTTCGTGCCAATGTGAAATTCTTTCTTCGGGAAATTTCCAACAGAAGTAGCCGTCGCCTGAATCGAAGTCTGCAATCCAAAGACCCTTCGTGTGGCCACCTAGCTTTTCAAGTTTTACCTGCCACTCCTGGATTAGCTGATTTACTTCACGTTCAAGCTGAGCCGCCATAATGTCATTGCGATTCGAGAGAGCTTCAATTTTTCGAACAAGCTCTTGAACCCGCTCATTGTACGAGCGCGTGATTCTTTGAATAATTGGCATCAAGTTATTTATTTCATCAAGATCGAAAATTTTCTTTGCCTTAAGCTCAATAAGATTTTCTGAATTAGCCATCCCCTTTATCCCCCAAAAAATTTATGTCAAACCCAAGACCAAGTTTCAACACATTTATGACCCCTTTTTTGATCCATAAGGTGCATTTTGTGTAATCATTATAGGAATTTTATGGCCTATCTACTGGTTGGCCTGGGGCGCCGTATCGATACTATATCTAGTGCTTTTTTCAGATTTTTTCAGGTTTTTATCTTTGGTTCAAGCGTCCTATTTTTTACAGGCATTTGAATTTGGGCTTCATTGACCCCCACGCAATTATCGAGTTTACTCCAAAACGATCAATAAAAAAGCAAGGGCAATTCTATTATGACGACAATTTTATCAAACGGCAGCTCACTCCTTGTTGTTGAAGCCAAAAGCATTTCGGTCGGATATGAATTACTGCAAAATTTTTCTTCTGCCAGCGCCCATCTTCTCGAGGCCTTCCCAACCTTGACAGGGAACTTTGTCATCCTGTTGAACGGTCACAAAAACGATCTTTTAAAAAACCACAAAGAACTTCCAAAAAAAGATTTGATTGATTCTGCCGTTATTGAAAATGTAAATGAACACGTCTTAAAAGGTTTTTACAACTTGCTCAAAATTTCCCCTCGTGATGATGTTCTTGTCATAGAGACAAAAACATTATGCGAAGCCTTCCGTATTTCTGCTTCCGCGGTCAACACAGGTCTTGAGATTGTTGAACTTCGGAGCGCACGCAGCCTGGTGGGGATAAACCTTTTGGTTTTAACTGGGCCCAAATCGAGCTTACAAAAAATTGTGAGGGCCTTGAAAGGCAATAAAAAAATTAAAGCTTTCCGAATTATTGAAATCGGAGATTCATTTCGTAGATTTTTTAGCTTCCTTTAAATCGCGCAAAACGGGGCATCTGTCCGCTTGACTTCGAAACTTTGCGTACCATGCGTTTTCATTCTTTGCACGCAAAAGACCTGAAATTCGTTTCATTTCATTGTCCACTGAGTTGTCCAGCTCACAAGCCTTAACAAACGCTTCGATCGAAGGTTGATACTGGCGCAATTCATAATGCGCTTTCGCAAGCCCCAAGAAGCAGCGCGCCTGGTTTGGATCTGATATGGTTCCTTGTCGATAAAAAATTACCGCCTGCTCCCAGTTGCGGGACTCATCTGAAGCCTGGCCCGCATAAAACTGGGCAAATTCGCTTTGCTTAAATTTCTTGCCTGAAGAAATTATTATTTTCCGCGCCTGGTTTTCGTTCCCTGTATATTTATAAGAAAGGCCGAGGTAGACATGATTGTCTGGAATTTTTGGTGCCCTTGCGATGGCATCTTGGCAGATAATTTTTGAGTCCTCATAGTAATTTTCTGAATATTTATATTTACACAACTTGCTAATAAAAATGTTTTTGGGATCTCCCATGGTCCTTATTGCGTCTTTTGCAACAATCGCGGCTTCATAAAAATTTTTGTTTTTTTCATGTAATTGGAGCAGCCCCTCATAAGGATGATCAAACTTGGGCGCCAGTTTAATTGCATTTTTGTAGTTTTCAATGGCCTTGTCCAGAGACCCCTGTTTTACATAGGCGTCCGCCAATTGTGCAGAGTATTTAGGAACCATTGGCTTTTCTTGTTTTAAAATTTCAAGTGCCCGCACAAGCTCTAGATAATCTTTTTTTTTATCCAAACACTTCACAATTCCTTCGAGTGCGGCCACGTTCAAGTTCGTATTTGCAATTTTATAATAAGCAAGTGCCTTGTCCCAATTTTTCTTTTTATAATAAATATCCGCTAGCTTAAGATTGATAAACTTGTCGTGTGGTCTTTTTTGTGCAAGAGCCTCTAAGCTCTTAATTTGAGCGTCGCCCCGACCCCGCGAAGATTGAGCAGGTTCTGTTGCCAAACAATGGCTAGCCACAAAAAAGAAGCTTACAAGTGTACGAAACATATTTATAAATATTAGTACTTATTCCGTTTTTTGAATAAGTCGTTGCTCGATGACCTGGACCTTTGTCTATTAAATATTTAACTTTTAAATGTCGAAATAGATTATGTGGAAAACCAATTTTCTAAAAACAACAACCTCGCGAGCAATCAAAAGGGTCAAGCGGCACTTGAGTACGTCTTAATTTTATTTATTGTTGTCGCGCTGATCACCGGTGTTTTATTTAAGTTTGGCTCTGCTTTTCGCTTCTTTGGTGAAAACATTGTCGGTACACAGCTGGAATGTGCGCTGACTTACGGACAGCTTCCTGGAAATCTTCCTGCCGGAGTTAATTGTGACGATCCCCAAATAGGTGCTGGCGGGGCGGGCGCTGGATCAGGCGGAACGGACGGATCTGGTGAGGCTAACAACCCTGATGGCAGCGGTGACCCAAATAATACAAAAGACAAAAATGGGGATCATGATGGCTCTAACTCTAGCAACTCAGCCTCAAACATCAGCGGGGGTAGCGGATCTGATGGCTTTTTTAGCTCCGGATCTGGAAGGCGGAATAGACGCTCGATTGCAGCCAACGCCGGGGGCGAGGAAAAAAAGGATGCTGCTGGGGCTGATTCCGAAGGAATTTCCAGGGGAAGCCGAAAAATTATTGTTATTGATGAAACTATACGGGTCGGCGGGGGGAATAGATCTCGCTACATTCCCGTCCCCGGCGAACAGAAAAAAAAGCAAGCCGCCACGGCTGTCTCTGGCATCGCGGCCAAAGTGGATTCCAATGAAATAAGAACTGCAAAAAAAATACCTGTCGTGACCGAGGACAGAAAACCTGCAGAGATTCCGAAGGATGAACCCATGTCTTTCGGTCAATTTTTTAAATATTTGGTTATCGCCGCGATCGTAATTGCGCTTGTTGTGTTCTTTGGAAGCCAAGTGATGAATTTTCAGAACAGCAAAGAATAAGCTGGTTGGGATCGTGCCGGCTAGGTTGTGCTAGCTAAGTTGTGCTAGCCAGATTGCAATAAACCACGCTGGCGTTGAATAAAAACTTTTGCAATGTCTCGCTTGAACCCCTTCGCCTCCAGGTGATTCACTTTAATGTAATCTTTTAATGACAATCGAGCGTTCCATCCGACCACCACCCGGGTAAAAGGACGCAAATCCCAGAACTTATTTATTCCAACGTCTTCTTTGCTTTTCCAACGGCTGACACCAGTTATTTTCATTGCAATAGCTGCGGTGACGGCGCGAATAAACGGTTTATAGGTATGTCGGTTGGTAAGTTGAATTTCCAAATGAATATGGTTGCCGACATTGGCTCCGTGGAGAAGCTTCACCCCATATTTTTCAGCGAATTTGCGCAAAATAATTCGAATGTTTTCTTTATTTTTTGGCTCTAAAAATGACCATTTGCCCTTTGCAACGGAAGATCTAAGCACCAAATGCATTGTTTGCTTGGTGACGACTGGTCGCCCCGCAATACGGCCCTTTCGCTTCTTGAGAAGTTCTCCACCGTAAGCTTTCTCTGTTTTTTTAAAAAACTCTTTTTGCATGCGAACGAAGGTATAAAAAAATCACCCTGCTGGCAAGGCTCATTGCGTGGCAATATTTGTTCTGGAAGATATCAGGGTTAATATTTCAAAAACGGGCCCACTTGGTCGTTGGAAAAGAAAGATTTGGTGCTCCTTAAACTTAATTGTCTTCCTTGTAAAAATCTCGGACAGTCCTCAGACCGCGCCGCTCACTACTGTGAGCATCGCGCCTTGCGGAACTCGTTTTTACAAGGAAGACAATTAAGTTAAGGAGCAACCAGGTTGACGTACCAACAACGAAGGGGACCAGTTTTTAATGACCCCATTTTAATCACTCCGACGAGGAGCGCGACTTAGAACAAGGGGGGGCTCCAATCCCCTCTATTGCAAAAACGGAATATCCGAGCCTCTTTGTCGATCTTGTTTACAGGACTTTCAGGAGCTTTTATCAAAAAGTGTCTCAAAATGAGATTTTTTAGTTAAATGCCGTCTAAAAATCAACACTTAGGCTTAAACATTGCTCACTTATTCACCGATAAGTTTCCATAGAGGAGGACTCAATATGAAACAACTTAAAAATACATTCAAACGTCTGTGGAAAGATGAATCAGCTCAAGGTGCGACAGAGTATATTTTATTACTGGTCGTCGTTGTCGCTGTTGTAATCGTGTTCAAAGACAAAATTAAATCAATGATCGAAACCAAAATGGGGTCCATCAATGATAGCGTTCAAAGCTTTTCTTCTGGGGATTAGTCCAACATGACCACAGAGCTTGTACTGTTATTAGCATTAGCGATCTTCATTATTGGAGGGGTTTTCAAAAAACCTCCAGAGGTTTTTAGAAACGCTGGCCCCAGCTTGGGCGCCAGAATCGAAGTTCATATAACAACAGGCTCTGAGTTCATACAAAAGGCAAAAAAAGCTCCAGAGCCGATTGGGTGGTAAAGTGATGGTTTATGTTGTCCCGTCTGTCATTCTAGGCTTAGCGACAATTGACGACGTTATGAAGCGTAAAGTTCATAATTGGGTGTTTTTGTTTTGCCTTGGTTTGGGGGTCGTTCATACAGTCTATTTTTGGGGAATAAGCGGGCTTTTGAACGCGCTTTATTCCGGGGGGTTAGCGCTTGCCATAACGCTTCCGCTTTTTTTAATTAAAGCTCTAGGTGGCGGCGATGTAAAAATTTTTACTGCTTTTGGCGTTGCTACCTCAATGGGCACCGTCATTAACGTGTTTTTGTATTCGCTTTTATGGGGAACAATTCTCGGCCTCGGAATGTTGATAATGAATAAAGGCATTAAAAGCTTTGCTCAAAATCTTTCTACCATCGTAATGCTAAAAGGAGCTCCACAAGAACAACTGCATAAAATTCCGTACACATTCGCTTTGCTCTGCGGATGGGTCAGTCATTTGATTGTAAGCCACTACGGAAGTGCAATATGAAAAGTTCTCAGGCCGGACAAATGACCGTCGAAATGGTGTTGCTTTTGGTGGTTGTGCTTGCAATTGGGCTTGTGATTCAAAGAACATTCGTGCACGGGGAATTTGCAAATAAGCTTGTGTCAGGTCCTTGGGATCAGGTTTCTGGAATGATTGAAAACGGAAAGTTTGGAAAACCCGACAAAACAAGAGGCTTTCATCCCGGACACGGATCTCACCACCTTTCTGTAAAGGGGACTGCCGAATGAAGAACCTCAGAAACCAGAGCGGCGCTTTAAGTTTAGATTTCCTTTTCGCACTTATGCTTGTGATGGGGACGACGGTGGTATTTGGTATGTTTTGTTTTACACTTTCCCTTATAGAAATCATTCAATACACAGCGTATTCGTCTTCGCGAGCATATTTTGCCGGCAATATTGATCGTGCTGCGCAAATAAGGCTCGCTGAAAATGTTTTTGATAAACTTGTAAATGGAAAATTCGCTTATTTTTTAAGCCCAAAAAAAGATTGGTTTATCATAACCCCTAATTTTGGGGACTTTTCAAACCTTTACGGCGGCGCCGACGGCAGAGACGTCTTTATCGGCGCGCGATTCAATGTGCAAGCCAAGCTCCTCGGTATGACCATCCCCTTTGTTGGCTCAACCGAAAGAGAAAATGGTTATAAAACAACCGTGACATCATTTTTAGGTCGAGAAGTGACATCGAAAGAATGTATGGAAATGATTGAGCAGCGGTATACACGAATTAAAGCCTTGGACGAAAGCTATGGTCTTGCAACTACGACCAGTGGCACGGGCTATGTGGCATTTGATGATAATGGATGTTAAAATGAAAAAGATTAAAAAAAACATGAATAACGAAAAGGGGTTGGCAACTGTTGAAACGACCATGTTACTTTTCATTTTTGTATTATTCATGGGCTTTGCAACGGGGTTTTATAGCGCAATTCACACAGGAATTTTAAATTCAATTTCCGCCCGTGCGTATGCGTTTGAAATTATTCGTAACCGCGCAAACGTAACCTACCACAGAAATCCATCTACTGACCGACCAGAGAGCATGGCCGCCCTTGGGTTTCGGGCTCATGGTGTAATTCTTCCTAATCCTGATGATCTCTGGATCGCCCAAAAAGTTCCAATTACAATTGCAACAGACGCAGCGGAAACGAATTCCAGTACATTTAGGCCGGATAAGGCAACCGAAGGCGTCCCTATGCCAGGAAAATATAATAAAGCAAATCCGATATGGATAAAAACAGCTTACGGCATCTGCTTAGATGCAAAGTGTGGTGGTTAATATGGGCCCGAATCAGTCACGAACATTATGGATATCCGTAGGGCTTGGAGTTTTGGCGATGTTTTTAATCTACAGCTACTCCCAAGAGAAAAAGGCCATGTACGACAGAGAATTTGGCGTAAAAAAGAACATCGTTGTCGCAAAAACAGATATTCAAGACATGGCTTATATAGATGAAACAATGGTTGAGTACGTTGAGGTCCCCGCAAAATTCATCCAAATCGGCACATTCGAAGATATCGCAGAAGCCGTAAATCGAGTTGCCGCCGTACCATTTAAAAAAGGCGAACCTATCATAGACAATAAGACCCATACGCTCGGACCCAATACGGGTCTGGCAAGACAAATTGCTCCCCAAAAGCGAGCCGTTTCCATTCCCATCGACGAAGTCCGCGGGGTTGCAAAACTGATTATACCAGGCGATCACATTGACATTTTAGCCAATATCGAAAGCGGATCTGGTCCAACCAAAAAGGCACAAGTAAAGACGTTAATGCAAGACGTGGTCGTGCTTGCAACTGGCGAACGCATTACAAACAACATTCCTCGTGTTCTTGAAAAAGAAAACTTCTCAGACCGTGCAATGATAAAAAGACTTGAAGGTGATACATCGTTTACCTCGGTTACGGTTGAGGCAAGCCCCCAAGAAGCTCAGAACCTTGTCTACATTTTGGCATCATCCCCTGGAAGCCTGTATGTATCTCTTCGAAATCCGAATGATCGGGTAACTGTAAATCTTGCTCCGAGCAGTTCAAATACAATTTTGGGATTTATGAGCGAGCCAATAGTGAACCGTGTGTTGCCGCCCATTGCCCCGCCGGTGACACCGCCCAAAGAAACCCGAAAACCCTCTAGCCGTCGCGGCCCATTTGTGGAAGTAAAGTGAGGATATTATGAAAAAGATTATTAAGCTTGCTGTTGCGATACTCACTGTCTATGGGACTATTGCACAATCACAAGAAACCGCAGGAGCCATCACTCGCCGATATGTCAATTTATCGCAAGGTGTTGCGTATGACGAAAAGGCTCCAGATCTTCCGGATAATCCACAATTTGAAGGTGATTACAAAAAAATAACGAAGGTTTTTTTAGATCCCACGTCTAAAACACTTCGTTTTACACCAACCCAACTTGGCAACGGTAACCTTGTTGTTCTTGATGGAAATGGAAAAAAAGTTAAAGAGTATTATATCTCCGTTGTAAAAGGAAATTTGAATAAGGTCGCGTCAGAAATCAAAACGCAACTTAATGAAATCGAAGGTATAACAATTAAAATTATCAACGGCAAAGTTGTTGTCGACGGCGAAGTTCTTTTACCAAAAGACATCGCACGCATAATAAGCGTCGTTAATCTTTACGAGGGACAGGCCACGAGCCTTGTTCGTATGTCTCCCATTGCACAAAGGAAAATTTCTGAGCTTATTGAACGCGACATTAATAATCCTGAAATTACCTGCCGTGCAGTTAACGGTAAATTCATTCTGGAAGGATATGCAAACGACGAAGAAGAAAAGTCAAAGGCGTTCATCATCGCGCAGGCTTATTTTCCAGACTTGGCAACTGAGCCAGGCAATGAAGCTCTAAAGCCGGTAAATGCCGTTCCGGTGATCAATCTTATTAAAACGAAACCACCTACGGCAAAGCCCGCACCCAAAATTATTCAATTGGTTGTACACTATGTGGAGCTGAACAAGTCTTACACAAAAGGGTTTAACTTTCAGTGGACCCCCAATTTAGACGATGGAACAAAGTTTGAATTTTCACAAAGCACAAGGAACCCAAGCGGTGCTTTAAGTTCAATTACTGGAACCATCAGTAACCTTCTTCCCAAACTAAATTGGGCAAAAGAACACGGACACGCACGAGTTCTACAAAGTTCGAGTGTTATCGTTCAAGAAGGCGTTCCGGGCAAAATCGAATCCTACACAGACATCCCGTATGTTGTACAAAGCGCCAATGGGGTTGGAAGTACCGAGCGTATGAAGGCCGGTCTTGAAACAAATATCACACCTTCAATTCCAAACCCCCAATCGGACACTATCAGTTTAAATATCACTTTTAAAATTGGCAGCCTTGTTGGGCAAACAAGCGCTGGTATCCCAATGATATCCAATAACTCAATTCAAACGACGGTAGCCGTCAGAAGCGGACAAAGTGCTGCTATCGGCGGCTTGGTTGGAAATCAAAGCGGAACTGATTTCAACAAAATTCCACCTGGCGCCGATAATCCGATTATTTCGCTCTATAGCTCGAAGAAATTCCGCCGTAACCAGTCTCAATTCGTCGTCTTTGTTACTCCGGTAATTAAAAGCTCGGCAAGTGCGGGATCAGAAAAGATTAAAGCAAAATTTAAGCTGAAAGATTAGACCTACGGCTTGTTTTGTCCTCTAATCATAGAGGCTTCACTGAAATTTTCCGATAAAGCTTGTGGAGAACCACAAGCTTATTTATGGAAAACTCTCATATAATTTCAATTCTTGGCGGCAAAGGTGGCGTGGGAAAAAGTGTTGTCGCTGCAAACCTTGCCATCGCGTGCCTAAAAGAAACTCGCTCTCGGGTTCTTCTGGTCGACTTAGATTCCGAATCCTGCGGCGATCAAAACGTAATTTTAGGAATTCGTCCACAAAAAACAATTTCAGATCTTGCTACATTTACCGGTCAATTGACGGCCCAAACCATTCCCGCATTTGTGAGCAAGCATGTTTCTGGAATAGGATACGTTGCGGCAGTTAAAGGGCCTTCTGAAAAACTAAATCTTGGTGCAGATTACATTGACAGCCCACTTCGATTTTTGTCACAGTTTTTCCAATATATCTTTGTAGACTTGGGCTGCACGGTTACAGACACACAAATGAAAGTGATCGAAAAAAGCTCTGCTGTTGTGCTCGTAACGACGCCTGAAATTTTAGCCGTAAATCAAACCATGAAAATGATGGGAAATCTTATTGCCTCTACCCTACCCACCGATCTAATCCATGTTGTTATAAATAAGGTAAGCCAACTTGGAATTTCTCCACAAGCCATTTCGCAAACTTTGAAAAAGCCTGTGCTCGGAGCGATCGTCCAAGATGACAATTTAAATGCCATGGCTTTGCAGTCCGGAACTCCATTTGCCCACTCTAGTCCGCAAAGCATGATTACCCAAAATTATCATGAGATTATTCGCACACTCACAAATGGCGGAAATTTGGACAAATTAAAATCCATTGCCCGCCCAATTGGAATGAAGGGGGTCACGGGTCCCGCGGAAATGACAATCGCAACGACTCAAGCGGCGTCCACAATGGCAAAGGGCGGCCCACCACGCCGAACTAATCCACGAAATATTTTAAAAGAACAAATTCATCGAGAACTGATAAACACGATGAACTTAAAAAAGGGTATTACAGAAACAAATGGCGATCCGGAAAAGGAAAAGGCCCTTCATATCAAGACCCAACAGGCAATTTCACAAATCATTGATCGCGTTCAAGCTGGATTGCCTCGCGATGAACGTGCACAAATCATTAAAGAGGTGCTCGATGAGGCTCTTGGTCTTGGACCATTAGAAGCGCTTTTGGCTGAGGATGCCGTTTCTGAAATTATGGTTAATGGTTCTGACAAAGTTTTCATTGAGCGCGGTGGTAAGCTTACGCTGAGTCCAATCACCTTTACATCAAACCTACACCTGAGAAACGTGATCGAACGAATTGTGACCCCACTCGGTCGACGAATCGATGAAAAAAATCCTTATGTGGACGCGCGACTGAAGGATGGAAGTCGGGTCAATGCCGTTATAGAACCCGTTGCCATAGACGGCCCATCCCTTACGATTAGAAAGTTTGCAAAAAAGCCCATTACAACAAAAAACTATGTTGAGTGGGGAACCCTTACAGATTCGATGATCGATTTTTTAAGAATTTGTGTCGAAAACGGGCTCAATGTTGTCGTATCGGGCGGTACGGGATCAGGTAAGACAACGCTCCTAAATGTGCTTTCAAGTTTTATCCCTTCAACAGAACGTATCGTGACTGTTGAAGACGCTGCCGAGCTCCAACTGAAACAGGAACACGTCGTTCGGATGGAAACACGCCCTGCAAATATGGAAGGTACGGGGGCCATTACCATTCGCGATCTTGTCCGGAACTCTCTTCGTATGCGCCCTGACCGTATCATCGTCGGGGAATGTCGTGGCGGGGAAGCTCTCGATATGCTTTCTGCAATGAATACAGGTCATGATGGATCGATGACGACTGTGCATTCAAACAGCCCACGCGAAGCAATCAGTCGAATTGAAACCCTCTGCTTAATGGCAGGGATGGATTTGCCTGTAAAAGCAATCCGAGAGCAAATCGCTGGCGCAATGGATTTGATAATTCAAATTTCTCGTTTGTCTGATGGCAGCAGGCGAGTCACGAGTATAACAGAGGTTGTTGATATTCAGGGCGAAACCATCACGTTACAAGAAGTTTTTAAGTTTAAAGAAGAGGGCTTTGATAAAAACAGAAAAATTATTGGGAATTTTGTCTCAACAGGATTGATCCCAACCTTTATTGAGCGTTTTGAAAGAAAGGGAATCAAAATTCCACGCTCACTTTTTTCAAACGAAGGCCTGAAACAACCGCAGATTAAAAAGGAAGGCGCATGAGCATATTTGCAAATGACATTGTGTTCATGGTTCTTTTTGGCGTTATAGTTTTTGCTTTATCCATGGTTTGGGCCGATCGAATTATTAATTGGCTTTACGACAAAAGCCTCGGCAGCCGCCAATACGTCATTGAAAAACTCGAAAGTATGTTCGTAGAAGTAGACCGAAAAAAAGTGACAATTACGATGCTTTTGATGAGCTTCGGTCTTGGAATTTTATTCTTCTTATTACTGCTTCCCAATGTACTTCTTGGCTTTTTTGTTGCCGCAATCGTGACCTATGGCGGGTGGCAAGTTCCAAAATTTGTGGTTGATGCTTTATTTGAAAAACGGTGCAGTCAATTTGGTGCCCAGATGGTTGAAGGTTTAACAATTATGGCAAACGGTATCCGTAGTGGGTTGAGCGTGCCCCAATCCATGGAGCGCATTACAGACAATATGCCATCACCGATCAAACAGGAATTTGCACTTGTATTGTCACAAATCAAGCTTGGCTTGAGTGTCGAAGAGGCCCTTATTGGCCTTGGAAATAGAATTCCCATTCAAGACGTCGCTATGTTTGTTACTGCCATTAACATTTTGAAAGAAACAGGCGGTAACATGGCCGAGACTTTCTCGACCATGGTCGAAACCTTACGTGAACGACAAAAAATTCAGAAAAAAATAGAGGCCCTCACGGCCCAAGGGGTAACCCAGGGGGTAATTATAACGTGCGTTCCGTTCTTGTTGTTGCTTGTTTTCCTGGTCATTGATCCAGGTTTTGTGAAACCCTTGTTCACGACAGTCTGGGGAATCATCATGCTCATCGTAATGCTATTTTTACAACTGATGGGTGGATTAATGATACGAAAGATTGTTAGAATAAAAGTATAATTCTAGCGAATGCAAAGGAGTGCTTCGACATGAAATTTGTTTCCTTTTTCTTGACCCTATTTTTGTGCCTACAAACTTATGCCATGGTCGATATGCAAAACGCCAATTTCACAGACACGTGGACTGACGTTGATCTTCAAAGCGGCGGATTTAATTTAAAAATCGTCAGAACTTATAATAGTCGCACGCTTTATAATGGAATGTTCGGCTTTGGTTGGTGTTCAAATTTTGAAACAGCTTTAACCATTCTTCCCGACAACCGCGTCAAAAGAACCGAGTGCGGAGCGGGGCTGGAAGTTAATTATTCTACAAAGACATACAATTTGACCGACGTGGATTCGGCCGTTGAGAAAATACTTTTAGCCGTGAAAAAAGGTAATCCTACAAGCAGCGACGGCGAGCTTCGTCGTTTACGAGAAGAGCTTCGAAAAGATCCGGATCGTCGAGAGGCCGAGGCAAAGATATATAATATAAAGTCAGATTTAAAAAAAGGTACCATCCTTTATGCAGAGGATGAAAGCTCAGATAAAATTACTCTACGAAGAGATTATTACGAACGTATTTTATCTGATGGAAACACGCAAAAGTACGACTTGCAGGGGCGCCTTGTCGGCATTTCAGATTCAAAGGGAAACTTTATCACCGTCGAATACCGCGACAACAAAATCAGCACAATCACGACAAATGATGGTCAAAAATTATCATTTAGCTATGATGCTCACGGCAAAGTTTCAGGCATCAAGGGTCCTCGTGGGATCGACATGAGCTATCGGTATGAGAAAATCTCAGACCTTGTTTACGCAAAAACGGCTCCGAACGAAATATTTCAGTACGCTTACGATTCATTGCACAACCTTACAAAAATTTCTTATCCTGACAAAACCTCAAAAACGCTGCGCTACAACACTGATAAAGACTGGGTTGTGGCGCTTGTGGATCGCGAGGGCTGTGAAGAGCGATACGACTATGTTCTTTCAAAGAACGATCCACAAAACAATTACTCTTCGATTGTTACAAAAAAATGTGCAAACAAAATTGTAACCCAAAGTAAGTTTGAATTTTGGTTCAAAAAAAGAGCCGGCGGTGGCCCCAAATATCTTGCGCGCCTGTATTCCGAAGTTAACGGCGTAAAAACAGACATTAATTATCACGAAATTTTTGCCCGGCCGACTTCCGTTACTCGCGATGGAAAAACCACAACATACACATACCACTCAAATAGCTTTTTAAAATCACAAAAAACAGGCGACAAGATTATTTTTTATGATTATGACTGGCGCTTTAACAAAGTTTCTGAAATTACAGAGGGCAAGAGTAAAACAAAATTCGAATACGATAAGTCTGGAAACTTGGTAAAAGCAACCAGCACATCAGGTCAAATTGTGCGACTCGCCTATGATGGAAAAGGTCGCATCACCAGCATAAACGATCAAGCCCGGAGGCTTATTAAAATTGAATACGATGAGCGATATAATAAACCAAAATTAGTGGAGCGCCCTGGGGTTGGAACCATTCTTGTAACCTATAAAACAAATGGCGAAATTGACGACGTAAAAAGCAAGGATGGCGATACAACCGTTGCCGTCCAGGTGGCCAGCGCATTTAATAACCTGCTTGAAATCGTAGCTCCGGCTGGAATTAATTTAGGAATATAACTTGAAGTTTTTTATTTTCATTTTTTTATTTGTAGCTCTCCCCGTAGCCGGACACTCAAAGCACGAGGAGACGGAAATCTCTGAAAATGAATCCACTGAAACTGATGAGGTTTCTAGCGAAACTTTAACCGAAGGCTTCACAAATAATAAGGGCGCAAGTCAGTTAGAAGACTTCAATGCCTATGGGAAACCCGTACTTACTCTTGAGGGGAAAGAAACAAAAGCTCCTAGCGAAGAAAAAAGACACTCTCCAGGCGCCGCGAGATCGGGCCAAAAATAAGACCTTTTTTGTTCTGCAGACGTCTATTTTTTAGACGTCTCATTTTGAGACAGTGGGCATAAGCTATTGATATGATTGGACATACAGATGGATTTTAAATTGATATATTGGCATAGCCCTCGCACTATAGGACAATAAGTAACAAAGGAATTTGTATGAAAGCTCTATACATAATGACGTTGGTAACCTTGTTGAGTTCGACATCTTTTGGCGCGGCTGACTTCAAAAGCAATCCGACCGAAGACTGTCCCAAGAACGCACAAACTTATAACGGAACGCTAACGGACAAGGAACCCCGTCCATATGCTCCTTCTAAAGGCGAAGGCCACGACAATAAATCGAACTCAAAAGGCAAGCAGTAGTTTTTAGAGTCCCGCCTGAGATTCGTCTGTTTCCAAGTCTTTTGCATCTTCCACACTTGCGTCGCGCTTAAGATTAAATATCGATTTACGGTTTGAAGACCTTGCATTTGATTTCAATTTTGAGTCAATAAATGCTGTAACATTTCTATAAGTCTTTCTCACTATAACCGCCCCCCGCTCGGAAAAATCGCGGACAGGCTCGATCATTGAAGATGTGCGAATCCATGTAACAAGATGGCCTTCCAACGGCTTATTGCCCCATTGCGTCTGCATTATAATAATAAAAACAACTGTTGCTACGGCAATTTTCACAACATAAAAAAACTCACTCATGTTTCTCCCCCTGCAGATTTTAGAGTACTCACGACATTTTCAATTTTAAACGGCTTCACAATAAAATCACAACAGCCTGCCTCAAGCGCCTTTGTCACCATGGCCTCGCTGCCCTCTGTTGAACATGCGACAATTTTGATCTGCGGAAATTCGGCTAAAATTTCTTGTGTCGCCTGGATTCCACTTTTTTCAGGCATTACAATATCCATAACAATAATATCTGGCTGGATGGATCGAGCCATTTCGATGGCTTCCGCACCGTTTACGGCCTCACCGGCCACCTCAAATCCATGTTTTGATAGCAACTGCGCCAGTACCTCTCTGATAAACGCGGCGTCATCTACAATGAGAACTTTCATGCTCATAGAGCTTATTATAGCCTTGCTTAACACCAAATCCCAAACGGATAATGAACCCTCGATGGAGAACTCGCCTTCAATAGCGTACAAAATTATTGAGTTTTTTACGGAACTCTCTGGTTTCGAAGCCTATGCTTTGATTTTGGGCGTATTATTTGTTTGTGGTGTTGGAATCCCTATACCGGAAGACATAACTTTAATTTCTGCGGGAATCTTGGCTTCGATGAGTCAGATCACGCTTGTCGGGGCAATGATCAGTGGTTTTTTGGGGGTACTTGTTGGGGACACCCTTTTATTTTTTATCGGTGCAAAGTTTGGACGAAAGGTTTTCAAGTGGCCAGGCTTTAGCTCGGTTTTTACTCCTGAACGTATTCAGAGATCCGAAATTGCTATTCAAACTCATGCAAAAAAAATATGTTTTTCTGCTCGCTTTATGCCTGGGCTTCGAGCGCCCATCTATCTCACCTCAGGTATTTTGAAAGTGCCTTTTCGAACTTTTATCATTCAAGACGGACTTGCTGCTTTGCTCAGCGTTCCTGTCTGGGTATATTTGGGTTATTGGTTTGGCGAAAATATAGACGACGCTATTGAGCTTGCAAAAGATATCAATGTTGTTATCAGCTCACTCATTTTAATTGGCATTAGTATTGTTGTTTATTTCAAGCTTGTAAAACCACGGATGCAGAGAAAACTAACCCCCCCAGACAAAACCAATATTAAAAAATAATAGTGAGTTCATGATTGAAACATCTGTCAAAGTCGTTCCGGGCCACGGGTTGGCCTGCCTTGAAGCTCCATCAAATACAATTTTTTCACATGAATAATCTAGGCTCCAATTAAATTGATACTTTCGGTTAAAAACCGTCCGACTTCCGACCCCCACTCCCCATAGCCAAGTTTTTGCTCGATCCCCAGATCCCAAATTTGCGCCAACCGCCTTTTCTTTATGTGTTTGAAAGGGATTAACTTCTAAACTCAGATTCCATACCTGAGTATTCGAGGTTGGAAGAAAAGTTTCAAACTCTATGATTGGGCCCGTCGTTCTAAGTGTTGCTCGATCAACATTGTCTATTGGCGTTTTTTTCTGATGGTCTGAATATCCTAATTTTGTGATAAAATATGGCGACCTTGCGGCTTCAAACTCACTTCTTATTTCAATTGCAAAATCGATCCACGTTTCTGAATACTTCAATTGTGTAGAGTGGTCTAAGCCATTCATTGTTGCATTAACTGTTGTTTTATACGAAGTCTCTATACCAATATCAGGCGTCACCCAGACATCTACCCCGACTCCTAACCCTTGTGCAAAGGTGTTGTAATCACGGAACTTGTAAAAACTGTTTGAGTCATTATAGACGATAAAAGCCTCTGTTTGGACCTCAACTAAGTTTTTCTTTATGTCGTAAGGAATATCTTCGTAACCACCTTGTTCATTCACGACTGCTGTCGGCGAGGGAACGACGACTTCAACTTCCTTCACGCTTTTGGGTGGATTTTTTTTGCTTGCGGGCGGAGTGGGTGTCACTTGTGGCAAAGGATTTGTTACCGTGTTTGCTGGTCGATTTCGAATCGTATAACGAGAATCAACTTCTTCTGGATTTGTTGGCGTGCCCGCAGAGGGAGCAATCAGGAGCGGATCCAGTTGTGCAGAGGCATCAACACAGACTAAGGTCGATAAAATAAAAAGAAAAAACACTTTTCTCACGTCTTCTGCATCGGAAAAAAGAGTCTGTGTCTTGAACCAGATTTGACCAGTCGATTGGATAAATGCTTTACTATTAAGGTGAGTACCAAGACGCACTTAACCCTTGTTTTTACGATATTTTTTAGCTTTTCGGCTTTGGGTCAAACGGTCCAAAACTCGTCTACCTATCTCAGCGATATCGATGCAAATTTAACGATTAGAAAAATTGCCGTGTTGCCCGTTACAGACAACGTAAACGGCGTCTATTCTAGACCAATAGAGGCGCGCCTGAAAGAAAACATAGAAAAAAACCACCAATATATCTATATCGATTCAAAATTTTCTGGTGCTCTCGTTACTCCACAAGACCTTGAAGACAATCCTGCCCAAGTGAAAAGTATTTCTGAAGGCCTAGATGCAGACGCGATTATTTGTATGCGCGCAAATAAATCCCAAACGGGTGTAACTCTTCACATGGATATGTTCCTTAAAAAAGACGGAACACTCATCGCACAACAGATACTAAGGGATCAACCACAATACGAGACGACCCAGATACAAGAAAAAACAGCTCAAATGCTAGAACGGTTAACAAAGCAAATTCCGTACGACGGTATCGTTATGAGCCGCACTGATAACAGAGTTACGGTCAATCTGGGCAAAAAAAATGGCATCAAGCAGGATCAGGTTATAACCGCAATTCTTCTTTTAAACTTAAATCGTCATCCTAAATTCAATTTTATCATTAGCTCTGAAAAAGAGGTTCTGGGGAAAATTAAAATCACAAAGGCAGATGACACCCTTTCTTTCGGACAAATCATTACGGAAAAAAGCATCGGGGCTATTAAAAAAGGCACTAAAATTTCTGGCGTTGATTTTGTAAAATATGAAGGCGAAACAAAGGAAAACATTCAGGCTTCCGACGAGCAAAATAAAAAGGCTATTTTTGGCGATCGACCAGAGGAATGGAAGCCATCAAAACCCGCAACATTTGGTAAAGTCGGCGTGGGTTTGGGCCTCGGAACATTCTCTTATAAAACACAACTTAATAACGGCACCTCTCTTGAAGCCTCTTCTAGCTTATTTCCAAGCATAAGGGTTTATGGAGAATTATGGCTCACTCAAAAATGGATTATGGATTTTGAATTACAGCAAGGTGTATTGAGCGCAGACAATCCCCTCGCCGGGTCCTCGCCAAGCGAGCTCTCTCTGAGCGCTTCCACGTACTCTTTTAGCGGCGGATATAATTTTTTGTTTAAAAATAATGACTTTTTTGGCCCGAGCATCCGCATAGTTTTGGGCTTCACAAATTTTTCAACTTTTGTAGACGACACAAGTCCGATTGCTCTCACAACAACAAAATATTCTGGATTTTTTGCCGGCCTTCGCGGATTTGTTCCTCTCACCGACGATCGTGTTTGGAATTTGGGGGCAACTCTTGATGTGTTCTTGGGCACAAGCTTGCGCGAAACGCCACTGTCTTCAGGCTCTGCGTATGATAATACCATCAACCGTTTTTCACTCTATGGTATTTACCAAATGAGCACGCGAACCCGAATCAAAGGCGGCGTTGAGTTCTCGTTCTTTTCAACCGCATTCAGCGGGGACGGAAGCCGACCCATTGATGCCTCAACCTCAAGCCAAACTGCGTCCATCCTTAATGGCGGCCTGGAATACCTTTTTTAGAAAAGATCTGTTGCAATTGTATATACATGTATATACAATTGTGCGAGGAATACATTGAAAACCGGAATCTTTTCGCCTGGCCATTTGTTGATTACAAAAACCCAATGCGACGAGCAGATATTCGGATAAAATTAAATGGCAAAACGTAAATCAAAGACGGCCCCCATTTCGCCTGAGCAGATCGTGCGCTTCCTTGAAGATATGCGCAACCTTGCCGGGCGAATTGACGAACCCACTAAAGCGATTAGCCTGCGCATTCCAGAAAATATTTTACGTGCGGTAAAAGCACAGGCCCAATTTGATGGTAAAAAATATCAATCGTTAATAATTGAATATATTCGTCGAGGACTTTTCCCAAAGTCGCTCAAATAACTTTCAATTAATCGCAGAACAATGTTTCTACATCACAAAACTGTGGTCTCGCTGTAGAGGCGGCACACGTGTTTCGAGCGGAAGACTTTGCTTCCGTTAGGCTTTTCCCGCGGCCTAAATAATCTTGTTTATTTACAGTATGGGTGATTCTGCATGTGTGGCCGGCAACATCTTCAGCCGAACACTCATAAAGCGCGCAATACTGGGGGCTTACCGTTGATGAAACACACGCGTTTTTTGCAATCGCTTCGGCCTCTATTTTGCTGCGCGATTTTCCCATATACACGCGAAAGCTTGAGGTGTGTTCAAATGCGCATACATACATTGTATCTGTCGGCGGCGGTGGATTGTGATAAATATATTGTTCCAAATCCCATACTCGCCGTTGAAGTTGCATGTTTTGTTGTTCAAGTTGATAAGTCTTTTGTTCAACATTTCGCATACGCATTTCAAAATTTGGAATCTGTGCGAACGCAAAGTTACCGAATAGCATTGCGGTTGCAATAATGATTTTATTCATCGTATCCCCCTTAGTTAAGAAACTTGCTCATTAGATCGTGCGAGCGCACTGGATGCAAATGTTTTGTGCAGCACAAATAAAAAAGGGACCGCTTTCTGCGATCCCTTTTCGTTCAAAACCCAATTTGCTACCGCAAATGAGGTTTGAAATTACATCATATCCATGCCGCCCATGCCGCCCATTCCACCACCGTGGCCGTGGCCAGCATGCTTATCTTCCTTTTTAGGAAGCTCTGCTATCATTGTTTCAGTTGTTAACATCAATGCAGATACTGACGCTGCATTTTGCAAACCACTACGAACAACTTTAACCGGATCGATAACGCCAGTTTTGATTAAGTTTTCATAGTTTTCAGTCAATGCGTTGAAACCCCAACCCACTTCTTTCTCAGAAAGGACTTTGTCTACAACGATTGCGCCGTCAAGGCCCGCGTTACCTGCAATTTGACGAACTGGCTCTTCCGCCGCCCGCGCAATAATTCTTGACCCCCAAGTTTCATCTTCAGAGAATGTTGCTTTTTTCAATGCCTGAGCGGCTCTCAAAAGAGCTGTTCCGCCGCCAGCAACGATACCTTCTTCAACTGCCGCACGAGTCGCGTTCAACGCATCTTCCACGCGCATTTTTTTCTCTTTCATTTCAACTTCGGTTGGTGCACCAACATGAATTACAGCGACGCCGCCGACGAGTTTTGCCAAACGCTCTTTTAGTTTTTCTTTGTCGTAATCCGAAGTTGTTTCCTCAACCTGAGCTTTTATTTGATTTACGCGAGCCGTAATGTCAGCTTTTTTGCCCGCGCCATCAATGATAGTTGTGTTGTCTTTATCAACAACAATGCGCTTTGCAACGCCCAGCACGTCTGCTGTTGCGTTTTCAAGTTTGTTTCCAAGCTCTTCAGAAACAACCTCTGCGCCCGTTAGAGTTGCGATATCTTCCAACATGGCTTTTCTGCGGTCGCCAAATCCTGGCGCTTTAACAGCTGTAACCTGCAGAGTTCCGCGCAACTTGTTTACGACAAGCGTTGCCAATGCTTCACCTTCAAGGTCTTCTGCGATGATTAAAAGTGGACGCCCTTGTTTTGCGACAGTCTCAAGAATTCCAACTATGTCTTTCATAGTAGAAATCTTTTTATCGTAAATAAGAACGTATGCGTTTTCTAAAACGGCTTCCATTCTTTCTGCGTTTGTAATGAAATACGGAGAAAGATATCCACGGTCAAACTGCATACCTTCAACAACGTCTAGGCTTGTTTCAGCTGTTTTGGATTCTTCAACAGTGATAACACCCTCACGCCCCACTTTTTCCATAGCCTCAGCAATTAAATCGCCAATTACTTTATCGTTGTTTGCAGAGATTGTTCCAACCTGAGCAATTTCTGATTTCTCTTTTACAGGCTTTGCTTGTTTTTTAAGCTCGGCAACAATAATGTCGACTGCTTTGTCGATACCTTTTTTGATCGCCATTGGGTTGTGCCCAGCCGTTACGATCTTTGTGCCTTCCCGAAAAATGGCTTGCGCCAAAACAGTAGCTGTTGTTGTCCCGTCTCCTGCGTCATCATTAGTTTTGGAAGCAACTTCCTTAACCATTTGAGCACCCATGTTCTCAAATTTATTTTCAAGTTCGATTTCTTTCGCAACAGTCACACCATCTTTTGTTACAAGTGGCGCGCCAAACGATTTTTCAATAACTACGTTTCGCCCTTTTGGACCTAAAGTTACTTTTACCGCGTTAGCAAGAGTATTTACCCCTTTTAGAATCGAGGATCTTGCGCTTTCATTAAATAATAATTCTTTGCTCATTTTTAAATCTCCTTCAATTTCAACAGTTAATTAAATACGCCTAGCACTTCGTCTTCACGAACTAGGAGATATTCTTGATTACCAAGTTTAATTTCTGTGCCTGCGTATTTGCTGAACAGAACTTGATCACCCGCCTTCACATTGAGCGGAAAAGTTTTGCCCTCGTCATTCACACGGCCAGTTCCAACAGCAACGATTTTACCTTTTTGTGGCTTTTCCTTTGCTGTGTCAGGGATATATAAGCCTCCTGCTGTTTTTTCTTCTTCATCTAGCCGTTGAATTAATACTCGATCCCCCAACGGACGAACGGGAACCTTTGTTTGAGCTGTAGCCATCCACTACCTCCTTAAAATAATTGATAAATAAAATAGCTCGCTGAGTGTTTTAAACAATGCACAATATTGTTGCGCGGTTGAATATGTCAAGTGCGGGGGGTTAATTTTTTTCGTCCTCTCAGTATTCGATCCCAAACACATGGCTAACCCATGGAAAAACAACATGTTTTTTTAGTTTCTCGTTTGGCTTGAGTTACCAAATAAATTGGTGAAAAAGTCGCCCTGGTTTCTTTGAGAAAACTCACCCGCAGGAGCCTTTTCAGGGCCGTTTACTGCGCGCTTTTTCTCTTCAATGGCTGCCTGATAAGCTGTTAATATATCGGCGATTTCCATTTTTGACATGGTTTGGGCCGCCATCAAAATAGCGTTTTTGTTGTCTTTGGATTTAGGAATAATATACAAAACAAAATAGTCCGGAGCGCCAAGCTCTTTTGCAATCTCAACATTTATTTTTGCCTGCTGAACGTCGTTTACCGTGACCTTATTGTTGTCCTTGGCGATGGACTCGGCGCGATCAATTTGTGTCTTGATCAGAATTGTCTGAGCTTCTTTAATTCTTGCTTCCTGCCATTCTTTAAACGAAAGAATGGGTTCGTCTTGAGCAAACAACGGAAGGCTTACG
>CAUJEF010000006.1 GCA_963169515.1 Bdellovibrionota bacterium | reverse complement strand
CTGATGAAATTTTCGAGGTCGTTTTCATAATATATCCTCATATTTGTATAAATAAAACAGTTTTGATATGACAACGGTATTGAGTGTCAATTTAAACGACCTAAGCAGTCAGTTTATCAACGACTTGAAGCAAAAATTTGGTAAGACGACAACAGAGGTTGAAATCCGGCTTCAAGATAAATCTCCTGCGGATGACTTGTTCTCCGAGGACGACTTTTGGCGTATCATTGATAAAATGGACTGGTCAAAAAAAGGTGGCGAAAACAAGATTGCACCGGCAGTCAAAGCGCTTGCCCAAATGCCGGTAGTCAATATTTGCCTTTTTGCTGACAAGTTATCGGAAAAATTATTTCAATTGGACACACGAGCACATGCCAATGCCTACGCAGCCAACGAGCCCGATAACTTTATTTCTGCTGATGACTTTTTATACGCCCGTTGCGCCGTGATTGCAGAAGGAAAAGACTACTATGAAAAGGTGCTAAATGATCCTGCTCAAATGCCGGAAGATATTGTTTTTGAGCCATTGCTTTATCTAGCAGACGATGCGTTTGAGATGAAGATGAATGTTCCCTTTAATTATGTGCCAACCTATAACTATGAGACCCAAAGCAATAAGCCTGGCTGGCAATTAACGCAGTAAATCATGCCCCATAAGAATTCTGACGATAGCGAAGAATTGCACCATTTGTACGAAATAGTTGACAAACTTGACTATGACGTGTTCAAGTATGGCATTAGTAGCGATCCCATCAGCAAAAAAGATGGGAAGTCAAAAAGGATGCGTGTTCAGTTGCGACTTGCCAACCTGATTGATAATTGGACCAGATTTTTCGCCCGCATCCTTATCCACGATATTCCCGGGCGGAAAGAGGCAAAACGCATTGAAAGTGAGCATATTCAAGCCTATAAAGAAAAACATGGTCAGCGACCGAGAGGGAACTTAAAAGATTGACCATAAAATACACAGCGAACAAAAAATACACGAAAAGTGCTTCCTAAACGTCGCACATTCTTATATGCCCCCCTTCGACGCTCACCTCCAAAGGGTACCATACCCCCGTATGCCCTGCTATTCTAATAAGGGGAAGGTAAAATGATTGAATGGCTTTCGAGGGTGGTGGTGGAAAGAACAAACCGGGCATCAGGGAAGAAATCGAACAGGCGAAAAGCCGAATCTCCAGAAAAGACTACAAGGCGGCGATCTCTAACTACAAGCGATTGGCCGAACATGTGGAAAAGCTTGAAAAATACAAGCAAAATCCCTTAAAATAGGATAATTTGGGCTTGCTAAAAAACGCCCCCAGCAATGAAATCAGGGAACGAATCATTGCGTCCAGGGTGGCGCACTTGGAAAAGGAGATTCAGACTTTTTACGCCAACATCATCAAAATAATCAACTGACATGAAGCTGCGCGTGGATATCAACGAAATCGAGACCGCACTTATGAAAGTGCTGGAGGAACTCCGCAGCCAAAAAGGCGACCTCATCGATATGGACCCGGCGGATTACTATTGGTCGATCGACAAAGACGAGCTCTACAACCCATACGCCATTCCGGAGCACTTCACCCTGGGACAATTGACAGACGACCTGCAGGAGCTTAAAAAACTTGCCCAGGGCGACGTAGCGCCGGTTGCCCAAGATCTGGTCAAGGTAAGCGCGGTCCTCGCCGCTATCGGACACAAGACGGTGTGGTAAAACCGGACCTTGACTTCCTTTTTTGCTTGCCGCTGCCTTTTCTGTCCCCAACTCCTTTGACTTTTAGCCCTTTTACCTTACCTTAGGGAAGCAAAACCGAAGAGCCAACTGCTGCCGGTTTTTTCATAAGCTAAACCACAATGGATGTTGCGCTGCTACGTGCCATTTGCATCTTGTTATCGTCCGCTGGGGTCTTCGGCGGGGGAGAGGGGTTTTCTGAGATTATTGGGGGAGTTTTTGGCGGATCTGCTACGGCGAATGCAGTCGGTGGCAGGGCAATGGGGATGTATATTCAAGGGAGTGGCGGGAATGCAGCTAAAATGGGAATATTTGCGTCAGGGAATGGCGATAAGACAGTTGTTCTGCGAAATTAAAAACATGAGCATTCGATCATATGGAGGATAAAAAGACAAATAGAAGCCAAGAAACCAAGCCGGATAAATTATCTGAAAAAGTTCAGGCTAATACTATGGAGAGGAGAGCAGATGAACTTTTTCGCAATCAAAAATTATTTTCAATAGAGTCTTTAGCACTTATCATTTCCGCCATAGCAATAATAGTATCGCTATTTGCAAATCAATTGGCAAAGGAATCTAATAAACTTTCCATACAGGCAAATGAGTTGGCAAATGAAGCCAACGATATTTACAAAGAAGAGTTAACCTTGACACATCGACCGTATCTATGGGTTGAAAATTTTGCCTACTTGAATGAAGATAACCTATCAGTGAATGAAATTGGGACTGTAGTGTTTATAGTCATAAATTCTCCAGCAAAAATAATTTCGTCTGAAATGACTTATGAAGTCATTAATGGCAAAGAAGAAATAGAAATTGTTAGATTCAATCCTCAAAATGGAGTTCTTTATCCTTCAGAGAAAACTCAATACACCTCATTTATAGGAGCAAAAGAAAGAGCGAAACTTTTAAACTATATAAAAAATGGGTTTGAAGCTTATAGAACATGTTATGTCGAATATCAAATGTTATCAAGCGATAAAAAATTTTTCTATAAAGCAAAATGGAGATTTAATAAGAACAACTACCATTGGGAACTTTCCGAAGTACCAGAGGCAAGTTGAACTATCGCAGAACAAAGGCTAGGGCGTTCATGGTGGCTAAACGCCAGCACGTCGAATAGCGGAACCGTTAGTGGCAAGCATTGAGAAAAAATAATAATCTTCCGAAAGGGCACAAAATAAAAACAAGATGAAATCACATTTTCTAAAACAAGGTATTTTAGTAAGCACATTAATGATGATTAGTGCATTAACTATTTTTATCATTTCTTCTTGTAACAAAGAGGAAATGGATAAGGATGAAGCAGTTATAAACGACAATTACTATGTAAAATATGTTATATCTTGTAGCTATCCCAGAATTTTCAGCAATTGGTCGGTTACTACACCAGAAGGAAATTACACCAAAAATAATTATCAAACTAGACATTGGGAACAAACATACGGTCCTGCAAAAAAAGGATTTAAGTGTGAAGTTCAGGTTGGAAACGGAGAACCAACCATTGAAATATATGTTTCAAAAAACCAAGAACCGTTTGCTTTAAAAACGACTAAAACAGGTATGTCAGCATCATATACTATAAATTTTTAAAATCTTGATAAGATAAATGTCTATTCAGTAGATGATTATTTTAAATTTACTAACATGCACAATATCACCGAGCATTAAAAGTTATGCACTTTGCATTAATAAATAATAATCGAGTAGAGGACCGGGAAATAAGCTTGCCGGTAAACTTCAGGATGTTTAACCCTCACGACGTTTTTTCGAAACATGATCT
>CAUJEF010000005.1 GCA_963169515.1 Bdellovibrionota bacterium | reverse complement strand
CTACACCGACCGCAAGTCCTGCGATATTATGAATAAATAAGAAAAACCCAGTTACAATTTCATTTAGATCTGCATTTGGTAAATCTGCCAGACCACCCGCCCCGCATGCGTCCCACGCGGCATCAACAGTTCCATTGTCGTCCACGTCTGCATAATAATTTAAAATGGCTGAAATTTTTGCTAATGAATTAAACGCCATCAAGAACTGTCCAACAGGATCATTCACCACACCATTCGTTGCAATTGTTTTTAAAATTGTTTCCGAAGTTACACAATCGACAGAAGTATTTGTTGTTGTAACCACCGAGGGCAATACCATTGCAAAAAACTGACTGGATACTGGATTAAAATTCTGTAAATTTAAAGAAATTGTAATAAAATCCAAACCGCATCGTCCAGAGTATGCTGACGCCAAATCTATTTTCACATCAGTTTGAGCTAGGGTTGCCGCCGTTAGGGAATTAAACTCTGTAATGGCATTGCTCCAATCTCCGTGAGATAGGTACATCCGCGCTTGGTATAGTATTGCTGCGTCTGAATTTTTGTTGGCCGTATCTTCAAGAATGTTTCCACACGATGATGGCATTATAAAAAGTATTAAATACATAATCCACTTCTTAAATAATTTATTCATTAGAACCTCACTGAGAATTTCATAACGTATCTACGGTCCTCGCGCTTATTCACGTTATCAGTCCCAATCTCTTCCCCATAACTTGTCGCCTGAAACTGGAAGCTATCCATGGCAAATTCAAAACCTGCCGTCCAATAAGATTGGTTGTAACCACCCCGTAAAAAGATCATGTCCGAAAAGTTAAATTCGAGACCCGCATGAATGCGTCGAATTATGTCTTTTTCTTCAAGCACGTTGCCGATATCGCTATATTCACCGGTAATCTGCATCCGTGTCCTATTCGCTAGGATTGGCGAAATGGAAAATGCAGCGTCGTAAGTTTGTTTCACCAATTGTGGGCGAGAAGGCGTATCATAAAATATTCCGCCCCCAGCATCGAATTTTGTATGGCCAATGTCATGTACTACAGCCGCCAGTGTCGGAAGATAGGTAAACGGCAGTGTAAAAATAATGCCCGCATCCGAAGCTATTCCGTTTCCCTCCGCCGCTAGCGAATTCAAGGTCAAATTTGTTGAGGACGCGGGAAGAACCGCGTCTACCTCTGCACGATTAATGTATTTAGCATTGAATCCAATTTTCAAAATACCATCAAAAAGTCGGAAATTATATCCGACGATAGCTGCATAATCGTTTCGATAATGTAAACTAAAGCTAGTAACTGTTGGATCAACCTCAGCGTTGTATGTCCAATTTGCTAGCAGCCCAAAACCAAAATTTGGGACAATCAAAGATGGAAATAAATTCGCCTGCAAATGATAGGCCCACCCAGGGTGATGTTTAAGGGTATCCAACAAATCCTGTACCGCAAGCGTTCCTGTAATATTACTAGCCGTTGCAAACCGTGTGATGTTTTGATTCAGATGAATTTCGGGATCAACAATGGTAACGTAACTTTGTCTAAGCTTTCCCATCCCGGCGGGATTTGAAATCAACGCTGTTTCATCGTTAACGACAGCTATCGAGGCTCCGCCCATTGCCATTTGCCGAGCACCATTGTAAAATTCGTAGCGTTCACCTGCGAAAGTATTTGCGAAAGACAAAATGTAAAATAAAAAAAGCACCTTATCATCCTTGATAAAACTCTTATTTCTCTAAGATTTTTATCGGACAATAATGAATTTTTTTTAAGGTGCCAGGCACCAACCGTCCGTCATTCGTCCAGATTTCTGGACGAATGACGGACAGTTGGTGCCTGGCACCTTAATGGCAGGTGGTTTGAGCTAGGCAGGTATTTTTCCAATAGGTGCCTAAGCAAACTGCATCGGAAAGATCACAGCCCGAACTACTGATTGTGTTGCAAACTTCATCTTGCTTTCCGCCAGCACAATAGGTTGAAGCGATACTCGCAGCAATTTCTCCAACCTCCGCAGCATTCATACCTGGCAATGCCGCAACAACCGCTCCAATGGCACTGGACCCTGCCGCTGTTTGCGCCAGATACCCCAGCTTCGATGCATTTGCAATCATGGTTAAGGCAATAGAACCCGAGCTTTCACATGTTGCCACCATGTCATCAGCTGCGCCGATACTAGGGGCAGCAATTTGATTTGCAAGGTTTATCATTGGACTTCCAGTTGCCGGATTGCTTACAAGCGATTTAAAGGCAGTGATCAGAGTATTTTTTGAAATTCCGTAATAGATAAATTTTAATGCACATTTTACTCTAAGTACGCGTGGATCAGTTGAGTTACCGACAATATTAAGACAGTTCTGTGCGTCGGATGGACCACCATTTGGTCCTATTTCGTTTAAACATTTTTGCGCAACGGAAGCCTGATTGTCTGCATCTTGTTCGCAACCCGTAAGTATCACTGTAAATACCAATAGACCGAAAATTTTGAAAAATGTTTTCATCTTTTTAGCTTCCATACCAACTCCCTAGAAATTAAGATTTAACTTTACAATGTATTGTCGATTTTCTTTTGTTGCGTCTGCAGTTCCAATTTCTTCCGAATATGTTGCAAGATCAAGGCGAAACCATGCTAGCTGCGCGCCGATGCCTGCAGTCAAATAGCCTTGGCTGAGCCCTACTTGATACGACCCCTGAAGCCAGCCAGATACTTTCCAAGCCAGCTCAGCACCCAAATGAAGGCCCTTAATTATCGAAAAATATTCATGGAACATATCGCGTTCTTCGATCAAAATCCGCGGTTTAAAAACCCAAAACTCCGGAAGCTCCCATTTCGAACCAATATCTACACGACGACCCAATTTTTCCGGAGATCCAGACTGTTCACTGATGAGCTTAAAAGATTCGAAATAGCCATAGTCTGCGATGTTTCTTATAACCAATCCAAAGGTTGGCTTTGCAAATTTGAACCATCTCCACATTCCCTCTTCGGCAATCGGCGGAGTGTACAAAACACCCAGGTCCGCATCCAATGTCAGACCTTCTTTAAAATCTGATTCTTGAACAATCTCCCCACCATTGATCAACTCAGAGGAAAGAATGGCTCGGTTTACGTTGCCGCGATAAATAAGCTTTCCTGTGTAACCCCACGAAAAATATTTCCCAATATTTTTCCCCTGGCCGAAAGCAATCGTTGTGTCTTGGTACACAGTCACATCCAATGCTGGCAAACCACCGTCGTTTGGAATCAAAGTCACTGATAAATCTAACGGCAGAATTGCAACTCCCCATCCTGGTCGCGCCCAAATCGCTTGCAGGTGTGGAAATCGAAACCCGAGCGGCGTACCATAATTCGCAACCAAGACGGCATTGATTGCATCGATTTGTTGTGAGTCCGACCCAGAATCCGATGCATCACTAATATCGCTTACAAAATCCAATGTTTTGAATGAAGTCGCGCCCTGAATGCCAAAATTCAGATCCCCTTCCTCAAGTCTTGCGAGCATTGCCGGATTGTATAGAAGCGCATTGTAATCATCTATGCCCATAAATGTTCCACCCATTCCGAGCGAACGTGGGGTGATGTACTGTTGATGAATATTAAAATTCAAAGTATCCGCCGCATACGCGTGAAGCGAAAACAACAGCGTCATACCGATAATCAAGCGGTGCATTTTTCCTCCAAAATTTTTCTTGTTCGATAAAAGAAATTCTACCTTAAGAGATGGGCCATGTTGTATGATTATTTTATTTAAGGAGGCAACGTGGTACGGCATGCATTGATTATCTTGCTCTCGACCTTTGTCATGTCGACTGTATTTTCAGCACCTCATGAACCCTCGCCTGAAACAAACAACAGTGCAACAAGCACTCCCGACGAATCTGGAAAACGAAAAGCAGAAAAAGACCTATCCACACTTTCCGTGACGCCAAAACAAGAAAATACCGAAACACGCGGTTCAAAAGTTTATTTTCCATATACTCAATCCTTGTCAGCGCGACTGGGCGTTGGATACTTTGCAACAGTGCCGTCTGATCCACCAGATAATGACGAGGCGCTTTTTTATCTTTTCGGCATTCAATATATGATGACCAGCATGACCCACCGTCACTGGGAGATTGGGGTGGATATTGCTTCGGAATCCAGAGCATTTTTACACGCAAGTTTGAAGTGGGTTTCCACCCAAACAGAAAAATTTCGACCCTTTTTTAAAGTTGGAATTGCACAACGCTGGGATCGAGCTGACGAATTAGAATCCCTGGTTGACTACAAGAGCTATTCCCTCCGCGGCACGGCGGGTTGGGAACTCCTTACTATTGATCCTGCAAGCATTCGCTTTGATATCGAGCTACAAATAGGCGCCGACGAAGTCACCGGGCTGTGCACACTCGGTTATTCATGGCCTTGGTAATTGAGTTAGTAATGCTTTTAGATCGGACTCCAATGTTTTTTCGCTATCGTTATTCCAAAGGACAAATTTTGTCTTTTTGACTTTTTCCTCTATTGGGATCTGACTTTTTAGTCGGTCTTGAATTTCTTGATCGCCAAGATGGCTACGCCTTTGAAGACGCTCTATTTGCATCTCTTTAGACGCTGCGACAACGATGATAGCATCAAATTGATCTTCTAAGTTTTTTTCAAAAAGCAATGGGACATCATAAAACGCCCAAACATATTTTTTTCCTGATAATCTTTGGCGCTGATGCCTGACTTGTTCTTGCACGTAAGGGTGAACAATTTCTTCTAATTGATTCAACTTCTTCTTGTCCCGAAAAACAATGCGACCTAATTTTGTCCTATCGATCGTTGTTCCATTCAAAATCTCACTTCCAAAAACATGTACAATCTTGTCATGGACAGGCGATCCCTGGACCAAGGCCGTGTGGGCAATAATGTCGGCATCAATAACTGGGTGACCTAGACCCTTCAAAAGTCTAGCGACCGTACTCTTTCCTGTAGCTATTCCACCGGTTAACCCAATCCACATCATATGTGCCTCAATTTAGAGCCTAAAGTTCTTATAAAAATGTAAAAAAACACAATTGTTTTTAAAAACTTACCTGTTTTTTACCGATTTAGAATACAGGAGACTCTAAGTGTCTGACAAACCAGAAGTGTTTGGTAAATACATTCTTTTAGAAAAAATCGCCTCCGGCGGTATGGCCGAAATTTATCTAGCCAAATCTATTGGTGCGGAAAATGTTTCAAAGTTCTTAGCTATTAAAAAGATTTTACCTCAATTTTCACAAAACTATGAATTCGTGGAAATGTTCAAAGAAGAAGCAAAGATTGCGATCCAACTTTCTCACGCGAATATTGTTCCTATATTTGAGTTTGGCGAAGAGGCCCGTCAATTTTTCCTCGCAATGGAATATGTCGAAGGCCGAAACCTCCGCCAAATTTTAAATTACTTTAAAAAACGTGAAGCGCAACTTTCAATTCCGATGATAGTTTACATCATCAAAGAAGCCGCCCGCGGGCTTGATCACGCTCATCGTTGCGTCGATGGAAACACAGGGGCGCCGCTCAACATCGTCCATCGCGACATCAGTCCTCAAAATGTTATGTTAAGCTTTGAGGGCGAGGTTAAAATCGTTGATTTCGGTATTGCCAAGGCCGAAAGCAAAATCGAAACAACGCGCGCAGGAACTCTGAAAGGAAAATTCGGATACATGAGCCCTGAACAAGCCGAGGGCCAAGAGGTTGATTTCAGAACTGATATTTTTTCCCTTGGCATCGTCCTCTGGGAACTTCTAGCAAACGACCGCCTATTTGTTGCAAATAATGAAATGAATACCTTAAGAAAAATTCGTGATTGCCAAATTCCATCGCTACGAAAAATTGATCCGAATGTTTCAGCAGAATTGGAACGAATCACAAACAAGGCTCTCACTCGCGATCGCACACTTCGCTATCAATCCGGCGAAGATATGTATAAGGACTTAAGCATTTTCTTAAATAAACAATATCCGGAATTTTCAGGGCAAGACTTAAGCAAGCTTTTAAAAAAGGTATTCCAAAAAGAACGAGAAGATAATCGTAAAAAATTTGTCGAATACTCGAAAATTAAAATGACCTCTATAGGAAAAGAGGACAAAACCGACTTCGTCGCCGACATCACAAATACCCAAACGGAACCGAGCGCACCGCAAAAAGTTCCAAATTCAGATCCATCAATTTCATCGGCGCCGTCAGCGCAAACGGGCTCGAAAACAGGATCGTTCAGCGCGAAACTAACAAAGACAAAACCACCTGAAAAATTAAATCTTGATTTTGACCGCGAGGATCTTGTTATCAAGTCAACCAAACAACGGGTAAAGGCACAGACGCGCGCGTCTTCACAAGCCAGTATGACCACGTACGATAACTATCCCCCTATGCACCAGACATCCACAAACAGCAAGAGCTACAGTACAGACATTCATTTTAAACCTGATCCACCTTCTCGTATGCTTACACTTCTCGTATTGGGTGCTTTTGTCTTTTTAGGGTACAAATTCTATCACTCTGAGTACTGGCCACAGGCGAAAACAAAATATTATGCCTTAATTGGCAAATTTGCATCTGATACAGATACAGGTGAAAAACTGCTGGGCAGCAAGGGAAACAAAGACCGCGAAAACATTCCATACTACTCGCTTCTTGTCACGAGCACTCCTACGGGAGCCGCGATCTATATTGATGGAAAGTTTCAGGAGCTCTACACCCCAGGGCAAATTCGAGTTCCGGCAAATCGAAGCTTTCAAATTCAGCTCCGCAAAGACGGCTATGCACCCAGCGTGAAAGACCATAGCGTAAGCCAGCCCGGAGGCGAATACCGAGTGGCTATGTCCCCTCTTAAACTTGGTTATCTGAATATTCAAGTTGTTGGCAAAGGCACTGTTTATGTCAATAAAGTTAAAGTTGAAGTGCCAGACTTATTAAAAAAATATCCCGTCCAAGCCGGAGCCCCAGTGACAATACAGGTTTACGGTGCCGACGGAAACTCCTACACAGAAGAGGTCATTCAGCCAGTTCCAGATGCAGTTACTAATATTATAATGAAGCTAGAAAAACGCAGGGCGCCTTCCAACAAAAGGTAGGTAGCTCTGACGTCGATTTTTTGATTTAATATGACGATGTGGAAAATTCTACTACTGTTTTTTTTAACACACCCAGCCCATGCTCGAGTTTTCGATTTCGGGCAGTACACATTTGGAACTTATTTTAAAGGAAGCTATGGGCTTACAAATGCTGGAAATGACGCTTACGAAAACTCATCCGGAACCGGAAATATCTTTTCAGATTGGCCCACATTTAATTGGGGAGGAGAGGTTGGGTTGATACTTACAACCGCAAGTCAAT
>CAUJEF010000004.1 GCA_963169515.1 Bdellovibrionota bacterium | reverse complement strand
ATAAAAAAAGAATTCGAAGTTTTTTTTCCCAAAAAGATTCGTCATGGTTATACGCTTGTCATTTCCCATAAGGATGTTCAAACAGGAGCCCTGCTTAAAACACTTCGTGAGCAAAAAAAGCCGTTTGTTTTTATTTGCTGGGATCATTTCATTTTAAAGGGGAGCTTGCGCTTTGATCTTAAGAAAAATCTGTATTTTTTAAAATACGGCAAGACATCGGTTGATTTGTCGATGGCCAAATCCATATTTTTTTATCCACCCGACGTTGTAGAGTCTCAATTGGACACGTCAAGCTACTTTAGTTTCTCGGAAAAGCTATTCATCAATAGATGGGCAGAGCCTTTGCTGAATCTTGAAGGAATTTTAACCCAGGCAAAGTGGTTCCCCGCAACGCCGTCCAAATTGATGTGCTTATCGCAGAAAAAAATGGCCGACCTGAAGTTGGCAAAAACGCTCGGCTTTGATGTTCCTGCGACGATTATTACATCCTCAGCCGAAGATGTTCGCCGTTTTATGAACCGATACGGCCAAGTTATATTGCGTGAATTTGGACGTCGAGTCTTCCTTGATAGAAAAAATAACTTTAGACATCTTGAAATTTCAATGGTTGGTCCACATGATCGCGACTTGGGCTTGGTTGAAAATGCTCCTTGTGTATTCCAAGAATATATTGAAAAGGAATTTGAAGTGCGTGCGGTAGTCCTTGGGGATGCCATATTTGCTGCTAAAATTTTGATAAATGATGGCCTTGATTGGCGGGGACACGAAGGCCGGACACCATTTGTAAAATTCAATCTGTCTGAAAAAATTCAAGCACGATTGAAGCGATTTATGAAGGCCCAGGGGTTTGCCTTTGCCAGTTTTGATTTAATCAAAGGGAAAAACGGGAAGTTTTACTTTCTTGAAATGAACAGACCAGGAAATTGGTTTTTCATTGAAGCGCTTACCGGATTAAAAATACGTGCAGCTTTAGTCAAACTATTTTAATCATTTTTAAACACTAATTGTATGTCAGAAAGGGGCCGATCCGGTTTTTCCGGTACATTCAAAGATTTTTGCGTTTCGACATCTACAGTCCGAACAGTTACATTTTCTGGCCAACGAAAATCTAACGGTGGATATGTTGCGGCTGTTTGTTTCATGTAATTCGTCCAAATGGGGACTGCTCCCTGGGCTCCGGTCAAACCATGTGATGTATTGTCATCGTATCCAACCCAAACAACTGCGGTATGGAGTGGGGTAAAACCAGCAAACCAAGCGTCTTTTTTATCGTTTGTCGTTCCCGTTTTCCCGCCAGAGGGATGAGTAAATCCCATCAGCGTGGCGCCGCTTCCGCTCCCATTGATCATATTATTTTTTAACATACCGACAAGCACAGCAACATCTGCGCTATCGAATACTTGTTCCCGCTCAATAGTGTGTTCATACAGCAGATCATCATTTATAGATTTAATATTTCGAATCATCGTAAGCGGGATGTGTTCACCCAATCGTGCAAACGCATTGTAGCTTTCAAGCACCTCAAGGGGTGACAGTTCGAATGCACCCAAGGTCATCGCGGGGAATGGTTTAATATCAGATGTGATTCCAAAATCCATTGCCGTGGTCACAATATTTTTTAATCCAATTTCAATGCCAAGACGTGCCGTAGCGCAATTTAACGATTTTGCCAACGCAAAATAAAGCGGCACTACGCCAAAGTACTTATTTTCAAAATTATCCGGCGACCAGGACTGCTTGTCGTATTCGGTTGTAAACTTTGAATCATCCACTAGTGATAGTGGCGTATATGGATTTCCATTCGCATCTTTTGCCTCTATGGCTGTAAGGTAAACAAACGGTTTCATAACTGAACCAACCTGACGCCTGCTTTGGATTGCCCTGTTAAACTGTGATTTTTTAAAATTCCTTCCGCCGACGATTGCCTGAATGTATCCATTGGTTGGATTTGCAGATACTAACAAGGCTTCAAGATTTTTTCCCTGCTCTTTAAGTTGTTGAAGTGACTTGTACGACTTTTCTAAGCTGTCGATGCCTTCGCGAACGCTTTTTTGCGCGGCCTCTTGCGCTTGTAAATCCAATGTGGTTTCAATTTTCAAGCCCTGCTTTAAATCAAACCCCATTTCGACCACTTTTTTCATAACGGCATCGACAAAAAATGGAGCCGGTTCAGAAAGAAGTTTTTGTGGCGCAGTTGGAAGAGGTTCCAGCAGTGCCACCGCCATATCCTGTTGGGAAATAATGTTCTGTTCAACCATTTTTTCTAAAACTAGCTTGCGGCGATCCGTTGCTTTCTGCGGGTTCAAAAATGGAGAAAAGACTCCGGGCCCATTTACAATTGCGGCTGTTAAGGCACATTCAGGCAAATTAAGATCAGTTAACTTTTTTCCAAAGTAAAACTCGGCAGCGGAACTGAAGCCATGAATTTGAAACGGCCCATTTTGTCCCATGTAAATTTCATTAATATATGCTTCAAGAATGGAATCCTTTGTTTTTTTCGTTTCCAAAAGGATTGCCATAAAAAGTTCTTTGAACTTTCTTACAAATGTGCGTTCATGAGAAAGAAAATAGTTTTTTACCAACTGTTGAGTGATCGTACTGCCACCCTGGACGACTCGCCCGGCTGTAATATTTTTTAAAAAAGCGCGACCGATGGATTTAATGTTAACACCACCGTGTTCTAGAAATGTAGAGTCTTCGATTGCAAGCAAAGCATTCAAGCACAACGGTGGGGTGTCGCCCAATTCAACAATGGTTCTCAAGATCGGGTCGCTCCCATAGTACTGAGCGAATATCATTGGCTCGAGCTCCGTGAGTGTCACAGATTCCGGCGGTGAGCCGCCGAACACATCGAAAATTTTGAAAGAGCTTGTTAGCGCGATCAGGAACCATTCGCCAGCCGTATTTCGAAACTCAGCGCATGACTCTATTTCATTGGTAAAATGATTTGAAATTTTCTGTTCGCATTGGTCCTTGTTTAACTTTGCAAAATCTTTTGTTAAAACAGTTTCGCCCGGCTTACGTTCACGGTAACGGCGAATATTAAATGCGTTCCACAAGCGTTGTTCTGTGAGGGTTTGGTCCTTAAAAAACTTTTCGGGCGCGGATAAGAGTTCTATCGAAGGAGTGAATTGTTTTTTCAACAGCTGTTGATCGATGGAATCATTCAGTCGATAAAGCCACTGTGCAAAGAGTGCCGTTGGTATAATGATAAGCGTCAGAACCAAGTATATTATCTGACGCTTTTTGGATATCGGGCCTAACGAGTTCATCTCACTTGACAATATTAAGTTTGCCTAATTTAGTCAAAACATCAAAAGTTCTTTGAACTTAAGGGGTCCACAATGAAGATGACGAACCAACAAATCGAACGAAT
>CAUJEF010000003.1 GCA_963169515.1 Bdellovibrionota bacterium | reverse complement strand
GCCCTGCCGTGACCCAAGAGATTTTAAATTTGTTGTTAGTTTCTGGAGCGCGATTAGCAGAGCGCGGAGAATTTACCTACCGAGCCTTTATGTCTGGGCGGATCGATCTGATCCAGGCCGAGAGCATATTAGGCCTAATACAAAGCGAGACAGAAAAAGCCTACCAAATGTCACTGCGGCAGTTAAAGGGCGAATTAAGCCGGCAAATTGGAAAGCTCGAAAGCCGGATCACCTTTGTTCTCGCAAACCTTGAGGCAAGTATTGATTTCATAAATGAGGATGTACAAGTTTTAGATTTTACAAAAATTAGGAATGAATTAGAAACTGTCCAAAACGAAATCCGCACGCTTTCGTCGACGTACAAAGAAGCTCGCTATTTAAGCGAAGGCGTCAAAATTTCTCTAGTTGGGGAGCCAAATGTTGGAAAATCGAGCCTGTTTAATCTATTAATCGGGCAAAGCAAAGCGCTGGTGTCTGAAATTCCAGGAACGACTCGCGATGTGGTCGAAGGGTCAAAAGTTGTAAACGGAGTTAAAATCACATTTTTTGATACAGCAGGAGTACATGAAACGAAAGATCGAATAGAAAGCCTGGGAATAAAAAAGACCTATACTGAAATTAAAGAGTCTGATTTTGTATTTTATGTCGTAGATAAAAGCAGAACGCCTGATGTGAACAAGCCTCTTTTGGAGAGTATAAAAAATAAAAACCTTGTTGTTTTAATGAATAAGAGCGACTTAGCGAGCAACAAAGATTTTGAGAGTGACCTGAGGAACAAAATTCAAAACTTATCAGCAATTACTTTTGATATGGTCAGCGTGAGCGCCACAACCCAAGTCGGCATGGAGCAAGTAATGCAGTTGATTTCGAAAAAATTAGAAAAATCGTTCGTTGAAAACTCAAACGTTATTATAAAAGCAAGGCACTACGAACTTCTAAATAAAATAGACAACAACATTGAAGAAACGCTTCATAACTTAGAGTCTAATAGCCCGGACATAGTTTCTTTCAGTTTGAAAGAGGCCTTCCAAAACTTTCAAGAACTTTTGGGAAACCAAGTCGGCGATCAAATTATGGATCGCGTGTTTAAGGAGTTTTGTATTGGGAAATGAAGCGTATGATGTTGTCGTGGTTGGAGCGGGACACGCAGGAATAGAAGCCTGTCTTGCGGCATCAAGGTTAGGCTTAAAAACCCTGATCGCGTCATCCAATATTTCGCGAATTGGATATATGAGCTGCAATCCGGCGATGGGTGGGCTTGCCAAGGGGCATATGATTCGTGAAGTCGATGCCTTGGGTGGAGAAATGGGCCTGGCCACAGATGCAACTTGTATCCAATATAAAAGATTAAATGCGCGAAAGGGGCCCGCGGTTCGTGGTTCACGCGCTCAATGTGATAAAGACCTTTATGTTGAATACATGACCGGGAAGTTGAAAAGTCAAAAAAGCCTAGATGTAATTGAGTGTGAAGTAAAAAGTTTGCTCATAGAGCAGAGTTCATGCAAGGGAATAATAACCGCCGATGGATCTGTGATTCGCGCCAAAACCGTGATCTTAACCACGGGCACATTTATGAATGGGGTCATGCATTGGGGAGCGAAGCAAGAATCTGGAGGACGCGTCGGAGACAAAGCAACAACGGGGCTGTCGGACCAACTTCGAAGCCTCGGGCTTTCTGTTCTGCGCTTGAAAACCGGAACACCGCCCCGATTGATAAAAGAATCAATAGACTTTTCCAAAATGCAGGAAGAACGAGGAGATGAGAATTTTTATCCGTTTAGTTTCAGAAGTGAAAAGACCCGAAAGCTTCCGCAAATTAATTGTTATTTGTCGTACACGTCTGTGGCAACGCACGAGCTAATACAAAAAAATCTTCACCTATCGCCAATGTACTGTGGGCAAATCGAAGGCGTTGGCCCCCGCTACTGCCCGAGCATTGAAGATAAGGTTGTACGCTTTTCTGACAAACCGAGACACCAAACATTTTTGGAACCAGAAGGCTTAAATACAAATCTGATGTATTTACAAGGAATGTCGACAAGCCTTCCGAAAGAGGTTCAAGATCAATTTGTACGAACGATACCCGGGTTAGAAAATGCAAAATTTGCGCGCTATGGTTATGCGATAGAGTACGATTTTTTTGAACCAACGCAGATTCAATCAACACTTGAAACGCGCGCAATCGAAAATCTTTTTTTCGCAGGGCAAATCAATGGAACCAGTGGTTACGAAGAGGCCGGCGCCCAGGGACTTTTGTCTGGAATAAATGCTGCGATGAAAGTTTTCAACCGCGAGGCTATCATCTTGGGTCGCGAACAAGCATATATTGGTGTATTGATAGATGACCTTGTCACCAAGGGCACAAAAGAACCCTACAGGATGTTCACTTCCCGGGCTGAGCATAGACTAGTTTTAAGAGAAGATAATACCCTTGATAGGCTTATCGACACAGGAAAGCAAATCGGCCTGATTGATTCAGAGACCTTTGATCGCGCCAAAGCGCTACAAGAAAAGCGCCAACAGATGAAGGCCGAACTTTCAAATACGACCATTTACCCAAATGATGAAACAAACCAGAAGCTACAAAAAATAGGCACTCCCCCGCTTGCAAAGCCGGCAAACTTGGCCACATTATTAAGACGGTCTGAAGTTAGTTTTTTTGATTTAAAGAATTTTGGAATAGAGTCCAACGAACCAGACCTGTATGAGCCGCTCGAGATAGACATAAAGTATTCTGGTTATATTATTCGACAAAAAGAAATTATTGAACAGACGCAAAGATTGGAAAGATTGAAAATTTCTACAGAAATTAATTATTGTGATGTTGTTGGCCTTTCCCGAGAAGAAGTTGAAAAGCTTACGTCCGTTCGCCCCCGTACCATAGGTCAAGCCCAGCGAATAAGTGGTGTAAATCCATCCGCGATTCAGGCTATACTTATACACCTGAAAGGCCGCAAAAAAATGGCGGATTTGTATGTATGACAGCGACACTCGGGATGGAGTTTCCCTGGAGACTTCGAGAATTTTTAAAAGAAATCCCAGACGAGACGATGGAGTATTTCAAACTTTATCAAATTGAACTTTTGCGCTTCAACCAAAGGCTGAATTTGATTTCATTTAATTCTGAGCAAAATGCTGACATACTTCACTTCTATGATTGCATCAAAGCCGCACAATATTTAAGCGATGTTTTGCTTGACCAAGATCTAGTCTATGATCTCGGCAGCGGGAATGGTTTCCCGGGAATGATTTTTTCAATTTTGAATCCAACAAAAAAAGTTATTTTCATAGATAGCGACGCCCGCAAGTGTGAATTCTTAAAATATGTCGCGGCGCGGCTTAATGCAAAAAATATTTCCGTTGAAAGCAAGCGAATCGAACAAATTAATATGGGAAAAGCAGCGGCCATGTGTCGCGGGCTTGCAAGTTTAGCCCGCACATTATTGCTATCTCGTTCCGTTATGTCCAAAGACTCTTTAATTTATTCTTTAAAAGGAAGAAACTGGTTTCCGGAAGTAGCGTCACTGCCCCACCAAATATGTTCCACGTGGAACACCGAAATGGCCTTTGAATATACTTTGCCTCAAAATCAAGGGGACCGAGTTATTTTAAAATCTGTAAAATTAACCTAACGGTTTGTTGGGGCTGCAGACGACGGCGCCTTTTTTATTTTATTTTCTTTTTTTCTCTCTGGAGCAACTCGGGACCATGTTCTGGGGGCCGACGCGAGCTTTCGTTGTAATATATAATTATTGAAAGACTCTGGTCTTGGCCAAACAGACTTTGCTTTCCATGCACTCATGTATTCCCTGCGGTCCTGTTCCGCTCTTGAGCGAATTCGGAGCCGCTTGTAAAGAATGTCCTGTTCAATTTTATCCACTTCTTTTTTAATACGAAGAATAGTTTCTCGCGCCACCCGACTTTCTCTGCTGCGGGGTTTTAATGACTCTGCAGTTTTTGTGATAGTAGCAAGCTCTTTTAATTTATTGTCTTTAATTTTCACGGTTTCCGATAGCTCACGCACGAGCTCTAGATAGACTTTATCAAGAAACTCCGGAGCCTCGTTTGGCTTGTCACATCCGCTAATGAATATCAAAAAAAACGAAAATATAAAAAAATTACTTGTTTTCACGCTAAACTCATCGGTAAATTTAACCAAGAACTATAATGTTTCACGTGGAACATACTCAGGGAGAGAGAAAAATGGCAAAAATCATATGTGTGGCTAATCAAAAAGGAGGCGTTGGTAAGACGACGACAACAGTCAACATATCCGCATGCCTTGCAGAAATGGGCAGAAGAGTTCTTCTTGTAGATCTAGACCCACAAGGCAATGCGTCAAGCGGCCTTGGCATAAAGCGTCATGAGTATGCGGATGCAAATATTTATCATGCAATAGTTGGGCTGAAACCCATGCTTGAAGTAGTCCAAAAAACTTCAGTAAGTGGATTAGACATAGCCGTTGCGAACGCAGACTTGGTTGGGGCAGAAATAGAGCTTGTTGACGCAGACGGGCGTGAATACCGTTTAAAACAGGCCTTAAGTTCTGTTGGAAATCTTTACGACTATATTTTAATTGATTGTCCGCCTTCGCTAGGGCTACTCACACTAAACGCCCTTGCGGCGGCCGAAAGCTTCATTGTTCCTCTCCAATGTGAATACTACGCTCTTGAGGGGCTCTCGCAACTTTTGAATACGGCCGGGCTTATTAAGAAGAGGATTAATCCAAATTTAAAAATTGAAGGGATTGTTCTCACAATGTTCGACACAAGAAATAACTTAAGTCATCAGGTCGTGTCTGAGATACAGACACACTTCGGGGACAAAGTCTTTAATTCTATTATTCCACGCAATGTCCGCCTGTCTGAGGCTCCGAGCCATGGAAGATCTATCATGCATTATGATAATCGATCGATTGGGGCGATCAAATACCAAGAGCTGGCGGAAGAACTCGATCGACGAGTGACGGGCGCTGTCCAGCGGACCCTGGAGCAAAAGCCACACACAGGAGAGGCACATGTCTGATAAATCTGCGACTAAACCCGGTCGACTCGGCCGCGGACTTGGGAGTTTGTTGGGAAATGATTTGGGCGGAAACCTTCCCACGTTGTCTTCTAATTTTTTAGATGGAAACAACTCTCTCACCAAGCCCGCGGCCGCTCTTTCAGCAGACGCGCTGGGAGACAAGGTCTCGATTGAAGGAGCAATTGATCCACAAGCGGTGTTAAAAACTGCGGCCGCCGCGGTTTCCGACGAAAGCCGAATATGGAAAATTGCAATTAACAAACTTGTCGCGAATGAATTTCAGCCGCGACAAATATTTGTAAAGGAAAAGCTACAAGAACTAGCGAATTCTATTAAAGAACAAGGGGTTTTACAGCCCATAGTCGCACGGAAGATCGCAAATGGGAGATTTGAAATTATTGCCGGAGAAAGACGATGGAGAGCGGCACAGCTAGCGGGACAACATGAAGTTCCAGTTATTTTGAAAGAAGCCGATGATAGAAAATCTCTTGAGCTGGCACTTATTGAAAATATTCAACGCGAAAATTTAAACCCAATCGAAGAAGCCGAAGCATTTGAGCAGCTCATGAGGGATTTCAGCTTATCTCACCAAGAGATTTCTGAAAAAGTTGGGAAAGACAGATCCTCTGTTACGAATGCATTACGACTTTTAACACTTGTCCCAGAAGTAAAGCGGATGCTTTCTGAGGGAATTATTTCGGCCGGTCATGCGAAAGCGTTGCTTGCGATCACGGATCCGATTAAGCAAAAAGAAGTTGCAAAACGAATTGCCTCTGAAAAGCTAACAGTCCGTGCCGCAGAAAAACTGGTGCGCGGCTCCACGAGTACAAAAGGGGCGGGCGTAGCGAAATTAGATTTTGATGTAACCGAGGGGTTGGTTAAAGGATTGGCAGATGATTTACAAAAAACATTAGCGACTAAAGTCCAAATCGACTATTCAAACCAAAAAGGGAAGATATCCATATACTTTTATTCCGATGATGAGTTAACAGAACTATCTGAAAGGTTAAAAAACGCGTGGAAGAAGTCAGAATTGCCGAAGATATAAACCAAAAAGAAGCGAACGTCGCTCAAGTTACCGCTCTGATTGATCAAGGAGCGGCATTCGAAGGCCAGCTGACTTTTGAAGGAACAGTTCGCATCGGCGGAAAATTTAAAGGCGAAGTTTTTACGAAAGACACTCTGATAGTTGATGCTGGGGCCGAGGTCGAAGCACAAATAGAAGCCGATATCGTTATTATTTCAGGAAACGTGAAGGGGAATGTTTTTGCCCGCAGGCGAGTTCAGATGTTCCCGCCCGCAATTTTCAAAGGAACCGTCACAACGCCGTCTTTGAAAATTGAAGAGGGGGTTGTATTCGAGGGCGCCACCTATATGCCAAAGCCCCACTAAGTGTCGGCGACGGGGAGCATATTTTTTAAATCAAAAAAGGCCCGAGTACCAGGCAATTAACGCCAGGCGCCAAAAAGATATTACAAAATGTATATTTTTTAATTTATAAAAAGCAAATAATTAGACTAGCCTTTTGTATATATGAACATTTTTGAATTTGAAGACTACCGGTCTTATATTAAAAAACGACTAAAAATAGCTCCTAAAAAAGGCCATGGACAGGCCCTAAAGATTGCAAAAGCATTAGAAATCAGCACAGCTCTTGTAAGCCAGATCTTAAGTGGCCAAAGACAAATGAGTCTTGAGCAAGGGAGCCTGCTTTGTGAATACTTTGGGTTTGACCCCGCAGAGACAGAATATTTTCTGTTGCTGGTGCAGCTCGAACGCGCAGGTAACCCAAGCTTGCGCAAAGTTCTTTCAAGGCAAATGGATCGAGCCAAAGAATCATCAAAAAAGAAGATGGACTGCGCGAACATTGCGAAAATTATTTCCGATGAAGAGAAGATTACTTTTTATTCTGAATGGTATTACTACGCCGTTCGCCAGGCGACGACTATACCGGGCCTTAATACTGCAGAGGCGATAGCCGCGTACCTAAACATTCCTACAAAAGCAGCGAACGAGGCCTTAAATTTTTTAATTCAAGCCGGGCTTTGTCTTGAAGAGAACGAAAAGGCTAGCATTGGGCCGAATAAAGCGCACATCGATTCAGACTCGTTATTTGCAAAAATGCACCATTCAAACTGGAGGCACAAGGCCCTGGAGCGTATTAAGCACCCACACCCAGAAAAGCTTCATTATAGCTCTCCATTTACGTTATCGAAAAAAGATTGCGACAAGGTTCGAAAAAAAATGCTTATTGCAATTGAAGAAGTGGAAAAAATTGTTGATCCTTCTTCGTCCGAAGAGTTGATGTGTCTGAACATAGATTGGTTTAAAGTTCGGCCCGATTGATATGCCGCAACACGAGCGCCCCAGAGAATCTCTTGTCAATGTGGACAACAGGCTTGTCATTATATATGTCTTTTGCTAAGTTCCCCCGACAATCCCAATACCAATAGAGAAAGCAAATGGATTTATTAAGAAATTTAGGTGTTAACTCCACGGTTTGGATACATCTTATTATATTTGTCGTGGCGTTTGCTTTTATTTACCTTCTGATGTTCAAACCATACTTTGTGGCGTATTTAAAGCGACTTGAGATGACGGAAGGGAATGAGCTTCGCGCCGACAGCTTAAATAACGAAACAACAGAGCTTGTTTTAAAATACGCAAGCTTGGCAAAGGATTTGAACTCTCAAACAAAAAGTTATTATGAAATGGCTCAAAAAGAAGCCCAAGAGATACATGCCAAAACGATAGAAGCGACAGCCCTGGAAGTCGAGCAAATGCTTCAGTCTTCGCGCAAGAAAATCGTCGATGAAGTGGAATCTGCGCGGCGCGAACTTAAATCTAATGTTTCGGAGCTGAGCCACGCGATTGAACTTAAACTTTTAGGAAGGGACGCGTAATGGATAGTTCAAGCGGGGGCGTTCCTGTTGTTGTTCTTTACCAAGTAATCAATGTTGGAGCCCTTTTTGCCTTGCTATTCTTTTTGTTGAGAAAAAAAGTTGCGGGGGTTCTGGCTCAACGAAAAGAGGATTACGATACAAAGGTTCGATCCGCGCGCCAAGTTGTTGAAGAGGCAGAGCAAAGAAATAGTGAAATTAAAAATAAAATTAATTCTATTGAGGCATCAAAGACACAGGCACTGGAGGAGGCTCGGGAAAGCGCAAAAGAACTAAAAAACGGGCTGGTTCAAGACGCACGGCTGCGGGCAGAGCAAATGAAGCAAGATGCGCAGCGAGCGGTTCAATTTGAATTTGAAAAGGCAAAAAATAATCTTCGTGCCGAGGTTATGGAAGAGGTGCTGAGGGCGTCTCAGACAAATATCGCCAAAAATGCAACAGAACAAAAAATGGAAATGTTAAATAAAGAATTTATTAATGGAGTGCGGGCAAACTAGATGAAAGCGAAATCAGAGGTGGCGAATAGATACGCGAAGGCTCTTTTTAGCCTCGCTCACAACGGGAAACGCGAGGCCGTGCTTGAGGATTTGCGTCGAATTTTTCAAGTTCTTACGAGCAATATACAAACGCGAGAGTTAATTGAATCGCCAATTATCACGTGCGCAGAGAAGGCCCTGATAGTCGAGAAATTCCTAAACTCAACAAAGCTTTTGGAAGAGGTTGCAAACTTTGTCAGACTGTTGGCTAAAAAAAATCGCCTAGATGTTTTGGGGCAAATTTTGTCTGCGTTCGAGAGTATAAGCGATGATTCAAACAATGTTTTGCGTGGAATGGTCCGTTCGGCCCGTCCGCTGAAAGAGCCTGACCAGGAACAGATAAAAAAGGCGATAGCAAAAGTTACAAACAAACAACCCATTTTAGAGTTTGAGGAAGATAAGGATTTAATCGGCGGCATAGTTGCAAATGTCGGTAGCTATGCCTTTGATGGAAGCATTAAAACGCAACTAAGAAAATTAAAAGAAAATCTGATGGGTCCCTAATAAGGACCAATCGACAACGTCTTATAAGGTGGTAAGCATGCAAATTCGCGCAGATGAAATTACGAGGGTTCTGAGAGACCAAATTAAGAACTACAATAAAACGCTTGAGGTCAGCGAAACCGGAAGCGTTCTTTCTGTGGGCGACGGAGTGGCGCGAATATACGGCCTAGACAACGTGATGTCTGGTGAGCTGGTAGAATTTCCTGGTGGAATTTTGGGGATGGCTCTGAATCTTGAGAGTAGCTCGGTCGGAGCTGTTATTTTTGGCGAAGACTATCATATTAAAGAAGGGGACACCGTCAAAAGAACCAAAAAAATTGTTGAGGTCCCCGTTGGAGAGGGGCTCCTCGGCCGCGTGGTTAATCCGCTTGGGCAGCCGCTTGATGGACGGGGCCCCATCCAAACAAAAGCGGCAAAACAAGTGGACGTAAAAGCCCCGGGCATTGTGCTTCGTGCGCCAGTTACAGAGCCCCTGCAAACAGGAATTAAAGCGATTGACTCTATGATTCCCATTGGGCGAGGGCAGAGAGAGCTGATTATTGGCGACCGACAAACAGGAAAAACTGCAATTGCAATTGACACGATCATCAATCAAAAGGGCCGCAATGTTCAATGTTTTTATGTGGCGATAGGACAAAAGCAATCAACGGTTGCGCTTGTGGTTGAAAGATTAAAGTCGGCAGGAGCGATGGAATACACAACGGTTATTTCTGCGACGTCGTCACAACCTGCGCCACTTCAGTATCTTGCGGCATATTCCGGCTGTACAATGGCAGAATATTTCCGCGATACCGGCCGACATGCGTTGATTATTTATGATGACTTAACGAAGCAAGCCCAAGCATACCGCCAACTCTCACTTTTATTGCGTCGGCCTCCAGGACGAGAAGCGTATCCTGGAGACGTATTTTATTTACATTCTCGATTGCTAGAGCGCGCAGCGAAGCTTAGCCCCGAAGCCGGTAGCGGATCTTTAACGGCACTCCCAATCATTGAAACGCAAGCGGGAGACGTGTCTGCTTATATTCCAACAAATGTGATTTCAATTACAGACGGGCAGATCTTTTTAGAAAATTCATTGTTCCACAAGGGCGTCCGCCCCGCAGTAAACGTGGGAATTTCAGTTTCGCGTGTGGGCGGCAATGCTCAAGTTAAGGCGATGAAGCAAGTTGCCGGGACATTGAAGCTTGAATTGGCACAATTTCGTGAACTAGAGGCCTTTGCTGCCTTCGGCTCGGACCTTGATAAGGCGACACAGAAACAGCTTTCTCGCGGAGAGAGGCTTGTTGAGATTTTAAAACAAGATCAATATTCTCCTTATGACGTGGAAGATCAGGTCATAATTATTTATGCGGCCACAAGTGGCTACCTAGATGAAATTCCAACGAGCCAAATCAAGCGCTATGAAAAGGAATTTTTGACATATCTAAAACAGAAATACGGGGATGTTGTTAAAAGCCTAGCACAAGAAAAGGCGATAAAAGATAACATTAAAGATGGTCTGATAAAGGCACTAACAGAATTCAAATCTATTTTTGAAGTTAAAAAAGCGTAAGGGAAGATGGCCAATACAAAAGATATTCGCGTAAAAATCGCGAGTACAAAAAAAACACAGCAAACGACAAAGGCCATGAAAGTGGTCTCTGCGGCAAAGCTTAGAAAGGCCCAAGAGCGAATTATTCATGCCCGCCCCTATGCCGTAAAAATGGCTGCTGTTATCAAAAGACTAGCAATCTCGGCAGCGGAGGCGCACCCGCTTTTGGGCGAGCCCATAACAAGCGGGAAACTGCTGCTGGTTGTTTTAACAAGTGACAAAGGACTGTGTGGCGGCTTTAACTCGAGCATTATAAAATATACAAAAACATTTCACGCGGAAAACAAGGCGAAGTACGAAAAGATAGATTTTATTTTTATTGGGCGCAAAGCAGCGGAGGCCTTCCGGCGCATGAGTGTAACAGGGATCGAGACCGTCACAAACCTTGCAAATGACGTTTCCTATAGTTTTGCATCAAAAGCGGCAGAAAAATTGCTCGAATATTATTCAAAGGGCGAATATTCAGAGGTGCGAATTATATATAACGAATTTAAATCTGCGCTCTCACAAAAAGTGGTGGATGAAGTTTTTCTGCCCATCTCGACAAAAAATATGGAGGCAAGCCCTGCCGAAGGGGCAATAGACTTTTTGTTTGAACCGTCGGCAAGAGAAATTATGGGAGAGCTTTTGAAAAAGCACTTTGCAATTCAGGTTTACCGAGCGATGCAAGAATCCTTGGCCTCTGAGCATGGGGCGCGAATGAATGCGATGGAAAACGCAACACGAAATGCGGGTGAGTTGATTAGAAATTTAACTTTATATTATAACAAAGTAAGGCAGGCCGCGATCACAACTGAGTTAACGGAAATTGTGAGCGGCGCAGAGTCGTTGAATAATTAAGCGGCTCTCTCGCAGAGAGAGCGCACAATTAGTAGAGGAGAAAACGTGGAAAAAGTGCAAACTACACAAGCAGGTCAAATTAAGCAAGTTCTTGGGGCTGTTGTAGATGTGGAGTTCCCGAGTGGCAATCTTCCTCCAATCTATCAAGCCCTTCGCGTAACAAACCCGTCGATTGATAAAGAAAAATTCAATCTTGTACTCGAAGTTGCGCAGCATCTCGGCGACAATACAGTTCGAACGATCGCAATGGATGCAGCAGAAGGCCTGGTTCGCGGCAGCGAAGTTCAAGACACTGGGAGCACGATTTCTGCGCCAGTTGGGGCCGAGGTTTTGGGCCGCATTATTAACGTGATTGGCGATCCAATCGACGAGATGGGTCCCGTGAAATCAAAGGAGCGATGGTCGATTCATCGTGGGGCGCCGAAATTTGAAGATCAGTCTACAAAAGCAGAAATGCTTATGACAGGAATTAAGGTTGTGGACCTCCTCTGCCCATATCAAAAAGGCGGAAAGATTGGGCTCTTCGGCGGAGCTGGCGTTGGAAAGACAGTTTTAATTCAAGAGCTGATTCGTAATATTGCTACGGAACACGGCGGATACTCAGTATTTGCTGGAGTTGGAGAGCGTACGCGCGAAGGCAATGACTTGTGGCATGAAATGAAAGAATCTGGAGTTATTGATAAAACAGCTCTTGTCTTCGGCCAAATGAACGAGCCGCCGGGTGCGCGCGCCCGAGTGGCCCTAACAGGCTTAACAATAGCAGAATATTTTCGCGACAGAGAAAATCAAGACGTTCTTTTATTCGTGGATAATATTTTTCGATTTACTCAAGCTGGGGCGGAGGTTTCTGCGCTTCTGGGCCGTATTCCGTCAGCGGTGGGTTATCAGCCGACTCTTGGTACCGAGATGGGTAACTTGCAAGAGCGCATTACATCGACAAACAAAGGGTCCATTACTTCTGTTCAGGCGGTATACGTTCCGGCCGACGACTACACGGACCCGGCCCCGGCGACAACATTTACTCATTTGGATGCGACCACAAACCTGAGTCGTCAAATTGCCGCCCTTGGTATTTATCCCGCAGTTGATCCATTGGATTCGACGTCTCGTATTCTAGATCCAAATATTGTTGGGAAAGATCATTATGAAACAACACGCATGGTTCAGTCTACGCTACAGCGATACAAAGAATTGCAAGACATTATCGCCATTCTTGGAATGGAAGAACTAAGCGACCAAGATAAATTGATTGTTTCGCGAGCGAGAAAAGTGCAGAGGTTTTTGTCCCAACCATTCTTTGTTGCGGAGGCATTTACAGGAACGCCAGGGAAATATGTCGACATTAAAGACACCGTGCGTGGCTTCCGTGAAATCATTGATGGCAAACACGATGAGCTTCCAGAGCAGGCCTTTTATTTGGTTGGCACAATTGAAGACGCAATTGAGAAGGCAAAAAGGCTGCGGTCGTAATGTTGAAATTATCAATCGTTACACCAGAAAAAAGAATCATGATCGATGCCGAGGTAGAGGATCTTGTGGTTCCAGCGGAGGGGGGAGAAATTGAAATTCTTCCAGATCACACCGCGCTGATGACAACGCTTCTCCCAGGGGTTTTGCGTTATACTTTAAAAAACAACGGAGAAAAGGGGCGCGTTTCTGTCAGCTGGGGCTATTGCGAAGTCTTTAACAATGGAATTAATATTCTTGCCGAAACAGCGGAGCGCCCAGAAGAGATCGATATTCCAAGGGAAGAGGCCGACTTGAAGAAGTGGGAAGAAAAGCTTTCCGCACCCAATTTAGAGCCTCTTGAAATAGAAGATCTCCAAGCAAAAAAAGAAAGAGCCCTTGTTCGTATCGCAATAGCTAAAGCCACGCACTAGCAATGGAACTTGAGTCTAAAATTTTTTATTCTGATTCTGAAATTAAAAAAAGAAAAAGAATAGAATATTCTTTGTCCGGGATGGGTGGGGCCGGAACTCTTTCGATGGTTAAAGGGCTAAGCGCCAGCGGGCAGTATTGTATTTACATCCGCTGCCGGGCCGGGATTAAAAATCTTTTTAATCTGCTCGATTTCGAGGGCCTTTCTGTTTGGGATTCAGAGAAGGACGGAGAGCTCAAATTTGTTTCGTTTGAAGAAAGAGACAAAAACAAAAAAATATACAAAAGGTGGGGGTTCTCTTCCGGACAATTGCAATACACAGAAAACAAAAGTGGATTGGTGCAAGAGCGCGAAGTAAGTTACTCCCGTTCTGGCCTGGCGCCAGAACACCGTGTTTTCGATCCGCTGTCGATAGTAGCATTTTTTCATCTTGAAAAGATTCCGCCCAACTCATTGAGCACAATTTATATTTTGGGGAAACAGCAACTTTTAAAACTCAGTCTGGAAACAATACCGGCAGGAGAAGAGCTAAAAGTTTTATTCAAAGCGGATGGTATGAGCCCGCTATGGGGGAAGGCGCTTGAAAAGACAGAGATTACTTTGTCAAAAGAGGGCCACATCAAAGAAGTTTCCGTGCCCGCACCGATGTTTATTGGGAAAGTTGAAATGAAAATGAACATATGCGAAGACATAGCGCGAGAAACAATCGATGAAGTTCTGACCTCGTTTGCGTCTAATTAGGAGAACATCTGTTCTGATTTAGAGCCTGTCGCTGGCTTCAGTCGAAGCAGGCGTTCGCGAAAGCGTCACAAGCCAGTTTGCAATTGTCTTTCCCATCGAGGAACTCCGAAGAGGAATGTCAATAGTGGCATGGAACAGTTCATGATCACGTATTGCGCCCGGGAAATAATTGTTAACAAGTATAAAGTTTTTCCTAATAGAATCTGGCATCCGATTTATGATTTTTGCCGTTACGGGACCCGACACATGAACAACGCCAATAAATGAGCGCCCGCGTTTTTGGAAGAGCTCGATATTTTTGAAAGAAGTTGTTTTCTTTAGCCTTACAAGTATGGTCTTTTGGCTCACGCGAGTTTTTTTGAATTCGTTTAAAAAAGACTCTTCGGAAGAAAACACAACAAAAGGATGGGCGGAGGCATTTTTAAAGTCGAAAGAGGCCATCTTTTTTTGTTCTTGGGTCAAAATGTCTTTGAAAATTGCCTCAATGTCTTCTGTTAAAACAGGGTCCTTTTTTTCCACAAGATGGGTGGTCGCGGAGGCCGGCGGGACTGGAGCGTCCAAAAAGGTAAAGCGTTTTTTTAAATCATATATTTTTTTAAAACTTTCATCGACGCGAGACTCTGCAATTCGTCCTGACCGGACAGCCTCAAGGATGCCATTGTAGGCTTCAAGTTGATCCGGATAACTCCACGCAACCATAATCATGTCATTTCCTGCAATAAAAGCTTGGACGGCACGCTCACCAATACTCGGATAAATATTTGCGCCGGTCATTTGTATGTCATCAGTCAATATAATACCTTTAAAACCAAGCTCGACTTTTAAAATATCTATAATTTTTTTTGAATATGTTGCCGGGTAAGATTCGTCGATATTTGGGTATAGCATATGCGCCATCATGACAGCAGAAATGGCGTCAGACTCAATGGATTTTTTATAAGGAAACACGCTCGTGGCCATTAGTTCGGCCTTGCTCATGGGGCTTACTGGCAACTCCACATGAGAGTCTGTCCCAACATTGCCGTGGCCGGGGAAGTGTTTTGCTGTCGAAAGAACGCCTGCAGACTCGACACCCCTTGAAAACTGGATTGCTGCCGTGGCGGCCGTCTCGGGGTCGTTACCGAATGAGCGATTTCCAATGAACGAAAACTTATTGGGATCCGACAGGTCAAGAACGGGTGCAAGATTCAAATTAAATCCGATGTATTTAAGCTTTTTCCCGGTCGCAACGCCAATCGAGTTTACAACTTTTGGGTTTCGCACCCGCCCCATTGCAAGAGCGCTTGGAAGAGGGGGATTTGTACGAATGCGAGTAACAGCGCCCCCCTCTTGATCAATTGCTGTGAATATGGGAATTTGCTTGTGGCTGTGCAGATATTTTTGAATTCCATAAATCATGTTTCTGGCGCTCGCTGTGTTGGGGATATTCCGCTTGAAAAAAATCAGTCCACCGGGGTTAATTTTATCAATACGCTCTTTTAATCCAGAATCAAAAGCGGTTCCCTTAAAGCCGATCAAAAAAAGCTGCCCAACTTTTTCTTCAAGGGAGAAGAGGGGTGGCTGGTCTTTAGTCTTGGGATCTTCAGCTCGCACAGTGACAGAACAAAATAATAACAAGAGAGTAATAAAAGAATAGGTTAGAACTTTCATCTATAATTTATAGTGCAGTCAAAATATGAGAGAGAAAAACAGGAAATTTTACTATAATTTAAAAATGCACTTTGGTCGCAGACTAGCAGTATCGGTGTGTTTTATTTTGGCGCTCCCGGCGACTGCATTGGCGCAGAAGCCTGGCGGCTTCGAAGATTTCAAAGATCAAGACATCATACTTAAGGATAAAGACAAAGATGCATCTTCTCTGGACTTTATGGGGGAGGAAAAGGAAGCCGCGCCCGCGACAAAAAAGAAAAGTGTTGATGATGAGGGCGTCCTAACCAACCTTGAAAAAGAAGTGGAAAAATCTAGGGGGGAAGAGGCAAAAGATCAAAAAAAGGCCGAGGAAGCGATCAAAAAAAGAACGCTGAAGCAAAAAGAACAAGAGGCGGAAGCCCCTGCGCCAGAGTCCGAAGACGAATTGCTATTGAAAGAAGATGAGCAAGAACAAGCAGATATTGACGAAGAGAGCGCGCCAGAAACAAAGCAGAAGCAACAAGAAGTTTATGAGCAACCGTTGCCAGAGGAAAATCCAGAGGAAGTCGTAGAGCAACAGGAAGAAAAGCAGACGCCGGCCGGTCCGTCGCGCAAGTGGACGCGCCCAAGGCAAGGAACTCTACCGCAGGTGAACCAAGAAGAAGAAGAAGGGGATGCTGTCAAAGTAGGAGACGTGGTTGTTGAGAAATTTCCCTATGGTAAGGCAACGCAAAAGTGCAACTGCCGATATGACACCCTAATTCCCTATGCTTTGCGACGAAACACGTGGACAAACACAGTCAGCCTTGGTGTTAACACCTATACGCCGACGAATTATCAGCCTGACGCGTACGATGGAGATTTAGAAACAGTTTACGGAGACGCCGAGACGCCATTGCTAGAGCTGACGTTCGGCTTCAAATATAATTTTGCACTTGGATCTTTAGCTCTTGATCTGGGGGGCGGGTATTACTCGAATACAAAAGATACGCTAGAGAGCAAGTTGAATTTAATTTTCACCACGGCGGCGCTGACGTTTGCTTTAGATAATTTATTTAAGGAACCGTACGTTGTACCATATGGGACGGTAGGAATTGGATATGTTCTTTATTCTGAAACGGTTGCAAATAATGAAAATGGCGGTGGGACGAAAACCATGTATGCAGGCGCGGGGCTTCAATTCCAGCTTGATTGGATGGATGAGCAAGCCAATATTGATTCTTATGAAGACTTTGGGTTGGAAAATACTTTTCTATACCTAGAGGCGCGCTATTATCTTGATGCAACGAGCTTTTCTGACCCCGCCTCGCCGGACCTATCCAGCGAAAAAATCGCCCTTCTTTCGGGGCTAAAGTTTGAGTTCTAAGGCCACTTTTTGTGGTTCTGTTTATTTTATTAACAGTTTAAATGCCTAAAACACTTGGGATCTATTGGCATGAAGTGTGTATATGGTATTTCTGGTAAATTTTATGAAAAAATTGGCTGTTTTAGTATCATTGGCTCTTTGTTTGGCAACCCCACGAGTATATTCGGTGGGGATGACTGAAAGCGCAGCTCTGCCTCTTATCCAGGAGCTACTCAATGAGTTTGTGGGGCAATACCGTCTTAAGGTAGATATGGAGCAACTTCATCTGGATTTTAACGAAAGGTTTTATCAAAAAAAAAGAATCAAGGCGGCAAAGGTATTCAAAGAACAGGCATTTAAAATGAGAATTATGTTTAAACGTCAGGAGGACCGTCTAATACCGCTGTCGGCGGAAGCAATAGCAACTCGGCTAGATGAAGAGGTCATCCAACGCTTCTGCCGCGACCAGAATTTGAAATCAACAAAGGTAAAATTCATTGTCTTGGATATCGACGATACTCGCGCACCTTCCGAAGAGCTGCCGACAGCCAACGTGTCGTTGGAAAGTACAAAGAGGGGCGACATCGGATTCAAGATCACAGCAAAGTGCGTTCTACGTAGCAAAATGGGACGACGTTAGTTTTTTATAGGCACAAATATACACATATGTGCTCCCAATGCCAATTAAATCCAATTTCACGCCTGGCACCTTATTTGTAAATGTAGGGTTGAATTTTTTCGTGGGAGAGATTATGTCCTCAAGAGTCCAAACACCCGAAGTATATTTGATATCTTTGTTATTAATAATATTTTTGGCAGCTTTGTTTTTGCCTGGGCAGCTATTTGCCGATGACAAGATCATCATCGCGTCTGCCCCCAAGTTCTGCGAAGTCCAATATGTTAACAATGTCATCTTGGTAAACCGAGGGCCATTTCAAGTTTGCCTTCAGGATCTAGGCAAGGTTTTAGAGGCCGAGCTACGAAATAACGATAGGCTCGATCACTCTGAAATCATGTTTGTGATGGATCGTCTCATTGTAAGCGATAAGGTTCTTAAAAACGCCATGCTTGCAAACAAGGGTGTTGCCGTTGAATTTTTTATTGGAGAAAACTTTTTCTCAAACTCGCTGTGGGAGAAGCTGTCTAATTATATAAACTTTGAGTTTAGGATTAATAACAACATCATTTACAGTCAAGGAGAAGGGAAGCGAAACTTGACGGTTAACCTTGTGGAAGCGGGCGCCTTAGGAGAGCTTCTCTAGCCCGCTGAGCTCTTCAAGCACGGCCGGCCAAGTTTGATTTTCAAGCTTTATAATCAGCCGACTATCGGGGGTTAGAGAATATTTCTTGGTTTTGTTAAGCGTTAGGTTAATTGCCGCTTGGGGGGACAAAGAAGTATGCTCTGTAAACGCAAGGGACAAATTTTTTGTCCCTAGAGTTAGATCGCGAATACCAAGATTTTTCGCATGCTTTTTGATCAACATTACACCCATCAAGTTTCGAACGGGTTCGGGGATCGGTCCGAACTGATCGTGCAAGTCTTCTTCGAAGCGATCGACGTCATCCAAAGATTCGATGCTTGAAAAGGCCTTGTAGTATGCCATACGTAAACGAATATCCGGCATATAGGTGTCTGGTATTAGGGCCGCGATGCGAAGGTTTATTTCTGGCTCCAAGGAGTCAATTTCGGGACTATCTCCTTTTGCTTCACGAAGTGCGTTCTCTAAAAGCTCAAGATAGAGCTCATAGCCAACGGCGTTGGCATGACCGGCCTGCTCCTCGCCTAAAATACTTCCTGCGCCTCGAAGCTCGAGGTCTCTGTGCGCAATTTGGACTCCGCGGCCAAGCTCTACGTTTTCTTGAATGGCCTTAAGGCGTTCTTGTGCGGCGGGATCTAGGCTGCGCTGATTGGGAATTAAAAGATAACAATATGCGCGCTCTTTGCTTCTTCCTACGCGCCCACGCAGTTGATAGAGCTGGCTTAAGCCAAGGCCATCTGCACGATCAATAAAAATCGTATTTGCTCGTGGGATATCCATTCCTGATTCTACGATTGTTGTACAAACTAAAACATCGAATTCATGTTTGAAAAATGCAATCATCGTCTCCTCAAGGGTTTCTGCGGGCATTTGCCCGTGAGCGACTCGAACACGAGCCTCTGGAGCGATTTCGCGAATTTTTTCAGACGTTTCATGGATGGACTGAACTCTGTTGTGCAAAAAGAAAATCTGACCGCCGCGATGAATTTCTGACAAAATTGCCTTGCGGATTGTATGGGGCTCGAATGGACAAAGAAAAGTTCGCGTGGGCAGCCGGTCGTTTGGAGGAGTATTAATTAAACTCAAATCTCGCACACCCATAAACCCCATGTTCAATGTTCTTGGGATTGGGGTTGCCGACATTGAAATTGTATCGACAGAGGTTTTCATCTTCTTTATTTTTTCTTTATGTATTACTCCGAACTTGTGTTCCTCATCGACTATCAATAAGCCAAGATCTTTGAAGGAAATGTCCTTACTCAAAAGACGATGGGTTCCTATTATTATATCGACCCGCCCCAGCTTCATTTTTTGAACTGTTTCGGCGGCGTCTTTTCGAGAGGAGAATCGGCTCAGGGCCTCTATTGTAACGGGCCAGTTTTTAAAACGACGACGGAAGGTTTCAAGATGCTGAAACGTGAGAACCGTAGTGGGAGACAAGACGGCAACCTGTTTTTTTTCAACCACGACTTTAAATGCCGCTCGCATGGCCACTTCCGTTTTACCAAAGCCGACGTCTCCGCAAATTAGTCGATCCATTGGAGAGGGTTTTTGAAGGTCATTGAGAATTTCTTCTATGGCCTTTAATTGGTCTGTTGTTTCGTCATAAGGGAATTGCCCCTCGAAGCTTTTATAGTTCTCATCAGGGGGGGGGTAAGGCGGACGCTCAATTTGCGAGCGTTTTGCATAAAGGCTTAAGAGGTCTGAAGCTACGTCTCGTAAATGGTTTCGGACTCGGATCTTTGTCTTTTCCCAGTTTTTATTCCCAAGCTTATCAAGGGCAGAAACGCCCGTGTACCGTCGGATTAAATTAATTCTATACACAGGAAGATAGAGCTTGTCGTCGTCCTTATAATTAATTTGAATGAATTCGCTTGGGATTCCCTGCAAAACCATAGTTTTTAAACCTTGAAAAATTCCAACGCCGTGGTCAACGTGAACAATAAGGTCATTTTCTTTTAGATCGGACAAAAGAATTGCGCTTATTTCTTTTGAGGCGGAGGGGGCTTTCCGTTTAACCTGTTTGTTGCCGAAAAAATCTTCTTCGCGTAAAAAAACATAGTCTTCAGAAACAATGTTCACGCTTTCAGAAAGTCTGTTTGGAATGACGAACACCCGAGGCGAGGTTGTCTCTGGCAAACCCTCAAACTGATTTAAAATCGAAACAGGAATGGACATTTTTTCTAGAATAAAAAGAATGCGTTCGGCTTGGCCTTGAGTATGTGTCGCCACGATAATTTGGCTATGCTTTTGAAGCCAGCCATGTATTTTCGATTCCAAATCCTCAAAAGTATTTTTATTAAGAGCGTGTAGGCTTCCCAGGGTTTGGACGGGGTAAGAATAAGCCCCAACCCCCGGCTCTTTGCGCTCGCTAGAGATATCCACTTTGGAAAGCAGAAAGGTCCGATGTTTGGAGTTTTGTATGCTTTGAAGGTCGGAATAAAGATCAGAGGGCTTGGGAAGTTGAGCGGCCACGTCTTGCTGTCTATGGGCATCTAGCAAATCAGATAGGAAAAGATCGCTTTGTCGAGTGATGTCGAGATGATCAAGCCACCAAATGTTTACGTTATCGGTAAAGAAGTCTAACGGAGAGGAAAGGGATTCATAAAAACAAGGAAGATAAAAATCAATTCCAGGAAAAAAAGATTTTGTGACTAAGGATCTATAAATAGACTCTTTTTCAGGTGAGCCCTTAAGGCGAGGCAAAATATTTTTTTGCGCGGCCTCTGCCGTTTCATCCAGGAACAAAACTTCTCGGGTGGGTAATACTACAAAATCTTTCGTGGCGGCGAGGCTGCGCTGGTCGCTTGGGCTAAAAAATCGCAGAGAATCAATGGTGTCGCCAAAGAGCTCGATTCGAACGGGGTTGGGGTGCGCTGGGGAAAAAATATCAATCAAGCCGCCCTTGACAGAGAATTGCCCGACGTCCTCTACTCTCGGAACGGGCTGATATCCAAGGTTTGCAAGAGTTTTTAAAAAGTCAGCGGAAATGTTGTCATTTATTCGAAATGTGCGAGTACAGATATCTAATATTTTTTGAGGTAATGTTTTTTGTAATATGGCCTGAATCGGAGCAATGAAGATCTCGTGCCCGAGGCTGTATTGTGCGCGATAAAGCCAATTTATTCTTTGAGCGAGGCCTCGATAATTGGGATATAGCGTCGAGTATGGCGAAACGTCGAATGGTTCAAGCAAATGAGCCTCAAGGCTCGGATTAAAAAAGCGAAGGTCTTGAGCAAACGCGAGAGCCGCGTCTTCGGTAGCGGTAACAACAAGCTGGGGGGTCTTTCGTTGTAGCAGAGAATGTTCAGAGGAAAGGTATCCGGCGAGCACAACCGAAGAGGTGGTCCCTACAATTTGAGTATTCCGAATATTCAGCGCCAAAGCAGAATCTATGATTCCGGCAAAGACCCTTGGAAAAACAGGCGTCATTAATGTGATTTTTTATAGCATAGATGCGGGGCGATAAACAGAGGAAAAAGTGAACAAAAAGATCAAATAAAAAATTTTTTTATCCTAATATTATTCTCACTCACAACAGAGAGTTTTTAGAGCGAGAGTGCGACTTTGTTAGATCAGCTTCTGCCGATATTGATTTTGCTTTTGATAGTCATCGTTTTTGGCGCAGGGATGCTGTATTTAACGTCACTTGCCGGGCCAAAAGCAAAACAAACGCCCGAGCGCTTGATGCCGTATGAGTGTGGAATCCCCGGACAAGACCCGCAAACAACAAAATTCCCCGTCAAATTTTATCTTACTGCAATTTCATTCATCCTTTTCGACATAGAAGTTATTTTTCTTTATCCCTGGACACTCATATACATTGAAAACATAAAACAAATGGGTGGATATCTTTTAATTTCTATGGGTCTATTTATGGGAATTCTTGTGTTTGGATTGTTTTATGAGTGGGCGGCCGGCGGCCTCGAGTGGGATTAAATGGGTGCGGATAAAGTTGAAATTGCAATCAATACCGTAAAGATCGCCATAATATTTCTAATGATGATTCAAATGGTTCCGCTTCTTGTATGGCTAGAGCGGCGAGGGTCTGCCTTTATCCAAAATCGCTTTGGGCCCAATCGAGTCGGCCCTCTTGGGTTGATGCAATTGTTAGCGGATGCTGTGAAATTTATTACTAAAGAACAATTTGTCCCCGCAAACGCCGTAAAATTTTTATTTCTTGCCGCCCCCGTGATTGCGCTTGTCCCAGCGGCCCTTGCTTTTGCGGCTATTCCGCTTGCTACGCCAATACATATCGACCCATTTCATCTGCTTGGCCAATCCTGGGGGCCATATACAATCGAGATGCAGTCCGTTCGCATGAATGTCGGAATCATTTATATTCTGGGCGTTTCTTCATTGGGGGCCTATGGGCTTTTGATTGCGGGGTGGGCGTCTGGGAATAAATATTCTTTGCTGGGCGCGATTCGCGCTTCTGCGCAAATGATCAGTTATGAATTAGCACTGGGGCTTGCCATCGTCGGCATACTGATGATTTATGGGACGTTTGATCTTAATAAAATGATCGAAATGCAACAGGGCCCGTTTTCGTTTCAATTTATGGGGCAAGCCTATGAAATCAGTTGGCTGCCCAATTGGGGGATTTTTTTTCAACCATTAGGGGCCTTGTTATTTTTTATTGCGACATTTGCAGAGAGCAATCGTTTGCCGTTTGATTTGCCCGAATCCGAGGGAGAACTTGTCGCGGGCTTTCATACTGAATATGGAGGGTTCAAAATGCTCATGTTTTTCATGGGCGAATATGGCCACATGATGGTAGGGGCGGGACTTGTAACGACATTTTATTTGGGGGGGTTCCAGTCTCCATTTGTTTGGCAGACTTATGACTATATGCTGAATCTTGCAATTGCTCATCATGGGCCGGGCACGGTTGCGAGTGCTTTAACGACGGGTTATTTTTTGATTTGGTTTTCGATTAAGGTGGGGCTGCTGCTGTGGGTCTTTATTTGGGTTCGCTGGACGCTTCCACGATTTCGCTATGATACGCTGATGGACTTGGGCTGGAAAACGCTGTTGCCATGGACTCTCGGCAATGTGGCCCTCACGGCAATAGTACTTTATTGGGCAAGGGCGATGTAATGGGAAGCTATGATGTGATATTTTATATTTTATCTATAGTTTCATTAGGGGCCGCCCTAGGAGTAATTTTTTTTCCAAGCCCGATTTATTCTGCGCTAATGTTGGCAATAACAATGTCAGGCCTCGCCGCGATGTTTTTCACTCTTGAAGCCTACTTTTTGGCAGGGGTTCAATTGATTGTCTATGCGGGTGCGGTCGTGGTTCTTTTTGTTATGGTTTTGATGCTTTTCGATTTGCGAAAAGAAAGTCAGCCATTTTCTGGGCAAAAAATTTCAAATTTTTTCAAGGCAGGCATAATTGCCGCTGCCAGCATGGCTTTAATCATTCCTCTGTCGACAGTTTTTTTTATTCGCACCGAAAAAACAAAGCCCGTAACAACCGTAGATCTGGCGGGGACATTATTCACAAAGTATGTATTTGCGTTTGAGGCGATAGGAATTTTGCTTTTGGTTGTGCTCGTTGGGGCGTTGGCGCTTGCAAAATCACGCGGGGGGACGCATGAGTAATGCGTTACACGTGGGTTTAAATCACTATTTGGTAGTATCATCACTTTTATTTATGATTGGTGTTGCCGGAGTTTTAGTTCGGAAAAATGTAATTGTGATATTGATGAGTATTGAGCTAATGCTAAACGCCGTAAACTTATCTTTTGCGGCATTCAGTCATTTCAATCAAGAGCCGGGCGGGCAAGTCATGGTGTTTTTTGTGATGGCTATCGCGGCGGCAGAGGCCGCCATTGGCCTTGCCATAGCGGTGGCCGTGTATAGAAAATTTAATGGTATTGAGATTAAACTTTTCGAAAACCTAAAGGGATAGCGATGTCACACAACATGATGCTTGGAATTTTATTGCTGTCTCCGGTCGTTGGATTTCTTTTCAACGGAATCAGATGGAAAAGCCAGGACGGTGCGCTTGCCGGGACAGTTGCAACGGCAGCTGCAGGGGTTTCGCTTGTTTGTACCGCGCTTCTTTATTTAGCGTTGCTGCATATGCCGGCCGAGCAAAGAGAAATTTATGTTTCTTATTATAAGTGGGCTGATGTCGGGTCCCTTAATCTAAATGTTTCTTTTCTTGTCGATGAGATCAGCATTTTAATGTGTTTGGTTGTAACGGGAGTGGGCTCATTGATTCATCTCTTCAGCATAGGCTATATGAGCCATGACGAGCGACCCTCAAGATATTTTGCATATTTAAATTTGTTTTTATTTAATATGCTCCTTCTGGTTTTAGGGTCGAACTTGCTTGTAATGTTTGTGGGCTGGGAAGGGGTTGGGCTTTGTTCGTACCTTCTAATTGGGTTTTGGTTTAAAGATGTTGAAAAAGCAAATGCGGGCATGAAAGCCTTTGTTACAAATCGAATTGGCGATGCGGGATTATTATTGGGGGTCTTCCTACTCTTTATTCTTTTTAACAGCCTTGAATTTAAAGATATCAACGCAATGGTTGGGCAATTGGACTCAACCCAGGTAGGATTGGTAACGGCGGCGTGTTTGCTCCTATTTATTGGTGCGATTGGGAAATCTGCCCAAATCCCTCTGTATGTATGGCTTCCAGATGCAATGGCGGGCCCGACACCTGTGTCTGCCCTGATTCACGCGGCGACAATGGTAACGGCCGGGGTTTACATGATCGTAAGGCTTAATCCATTATTTTTGATGGCACCAAACGCAATGTTGGTTGTTGCCTCTGTCGGAGCGCTTACAGTTGTGTTTGCCGCCTCGATTGGCCTTGTCCAAAACGACATTAAAAAAATATTGGCCTATTCAACCGTTTCGCAATTGGGGTATATGTTTTTGGCAGCCGGGGTTGGGGCGTTTGGCGCGGCAATGTTTCACCTTATGACACACGCGTTTTTTAAAGCCCTAATGTTTTTAGGGGCCGGGAGTGTAATACACGCCATGCACGAAGAACAAGACATACGAAAAATGGGGGGGTTAAAAAAATATTTACCCATAACCCATCTCACATTTGTTTGTGGGTGGCTAGCAATCATTGGGACACCGCTGTTTTCTGGATTTTTCAGCAAAGATGAAATTTTATGGATGTCGTGGCATTCGCCGCGCGGAAACTTTGTTTTTTGGCTGTTTGGCCTGATCGGCGCAACCATGACGGCTTTTTATATGACGCGATTGATGGCGCTCACCTTTTGGGGAAAAAGTCGTGTTCCAAAGGATATACATCCACACGAGTCTTCTGCCACAATGACTGTGCCGCTTGTGATTTTAGCGATACTTTCGGTTGTTGGCGGTTATGTTGGCGTTCCCCATGTTATTGGGCACGCGCTTCATGTGCCCAATATTTTAGAGGGGTGGTTCGAACATAAAATTCTATCGATTCCGGGCATAGAAAAGAGCAGTGCGAGCATGGAAGTCTTGTTGATGATAGTTTCAGTTCTTGCTGCGGGGGCATCCGCAGTATTGGCCTATGTTTTTTATATAAAAGATCCATCGAAACCAAAAGAGTTCGCAGAGAAATTCAAAGGTCTGTATGAATTGGTTTTGGATAAATATCGCATAGACGAGCTCTATAAAAAATATATTTTAGATCCAATCGTAAAGATGAGCGAAGCTTTTTGGTTACATGGGGACATTAATTTTATAGATCGAGCAACATATAAGCTTGCGGACTTTGTTCAAAACTCTGGTGATGGAGCAAAATCACTCCAAAATGGAAATCTGCAACGATACGCATTTTATATGGTAGTCGGATTTTTAGTTTTAATAAGCATGGTCGTGCTCTAAAGGGGAATATGATCGGGCAACATATTTTATCAGCACTTATATTTTTTCCCGCAGTTGCGGGCATGGCGTTGTTTTTCGTTCCGCGTGGGCGTGTCCGTTTAGTTGCATTTACACTAAGTTTAATTGAATTTTTTTTGAGCTTTGAAATCCTGACCCAGTTTGACAAGTCTTCTTCGGCCCTTCAGCTGGCAGAAAAAATCCCATGGATTCCGGCCTTTGGAATCGAGTATTTTGTTGCCATTGATGGCATATCATTATGGTTGGTTTTTTTAACAACCGCATTGGTTCCCATTACGATTTTGGGGAGTTGGCGAGTAATTAGTAACAATGTTCGGAACTTTCATGTGAACGTATTTTTTCTACAATTTGCAATGCTTGGAACATTTTTGTCAATGGATGCAATTTTATTCTATGTTTTTTTTGAAGCATCACTTATCCCGATGTATCTTATGATTGGCATATGGGGAGGCAGCAGACGGATTTACGCAACGCTGAAGTTTTTTATCTTCACTATGGCGGGATCTGTACTCATGCTCGTATCGATTATTGCCCTGATGTTTATGGCGCGCGATCAATTTGGGGCAATGACCTCAAATCTTGTGGAGCTTTATAAACTAAATGTGCCTTTCGTAAATAGTTTTTTGTTTAATCCACAAAACTTAATGTTTTTTGCTTTTTCAATAGCGTTTGCAATAAAAGTTCCGATGTTCCCGTTTCACACATGGTTGCCAGACGCGCACGTGGAAGCTCCAACCCCGGGATCCGTTATTCTGGCCGGGATAATGTTGAAAATGGGAACCTATGGATTTTTAAGAATGGTGTTTCCTTTGTTCCCAGAGGCCAGCGCATATTGGACTTGGCTCTTTATGCTTCTCGGGGTAGTTGGAATTATTTATGGGGCTTTGGTTGCGATGGTTCAGCCTGACATAAAAAAGCTTGTTGCTTATTCGTCCGTATCCCATATGGGGTATGTGATGATAGGGCTGTTTTCCTTTAACTATTACGGGGTCACGGGGGCGATTTATCAAATGTTGAATCATGGAGTTAGCACGGGGGCCCTGTTCTTGCTGGTGGGAATGATATATGAGCGAACCCATAATCGAGAAATTGGAAAATACGGAGGCCTTGCTTTAGCTATGCCGACATATGCGATCGTATTTTTGATAATAACATTATCAAGCATTGCCGTTCCCGGCACAAATGGGTTTGTTGGTGAGTTTTTTATCCTTATGGGAGCATTCTTAAAAAATCGATTTATGGGTTCGGCAGCGGTGTTCGGGGTTATTCTTGGCGCGGTCTATATGCTGTGGATGGTTAAAAAAGTATTTTTTGGTAAGCCAGGGGAGCTTGTTAAGGGCGAAGAGGATGAGTCTTACAATCCCCTTCTTCCAGACATGAGCCCAAGAGAGTTTGCTGTTATGGTTCCATTATTAATTTTGGTTTTTTGGATGGGCCTATTTCCAAATCATTTTTTGAGCTGGTCCCGGGCGAGCATTGACAACTATGTTGAGAGCAAGGGGAGCTACACCCTTGAGTTTAAGAAACAGGATTATGTCAGCCAGCTTAGGGGAACGAAATGACACCGCAAGTATCTTGGGCAGATCTTTCTCTGATGATTCCCTTTGTGATTTTGTTTCTGTTTAGCGTTGTTCCAATTTCGGGAAAAGTTTTGAACGGAAACACCGAGCTTAACAAAAATTTTAATTTTCTAATAGCGCTTGTCGGCCTATTTTTAGCCCTTGTTTTTACTGGGTTTCAGACGGTGATCGAACCAAGGCTGGCGTTTGGAGGCACGGTTATTTACGATGGCTTAACATGGGTTGGAAATATTTCTGTCGTAGGGATCGCGATATTTATTCTGTTGCTGGCAAAAAACCATCCGACAATTCGCAACCACCAATATTCTGAGCATATGTTTCTGATGTTCAGCACGTTGCTTGGCATGTTTGTCATGAACTTTTCAAACGATTTAATCATGTCGTTTATTGGGATTGAGCTGATGTCTCTTCCGCTTTATGTTCTCATCGGAATTGGAGGGGGAGATAAAATCTCAAAAGAGGCCTCGTTTAAATATTTTGTTTTGGGGAGTTTTGCGTCAGCCTTTTTGCTTTATGGAGTGGCTTTGGTTTATGGTGCGGCTCGGACCACGCAAATTGACAACATAATCAATAATCAGATGGTGGTTCAGCAGCTGACATTCCAGGCGGGATTGGTTATTTTTTTGATAGGGTTGTTTTTCAAAGTTGCATTGGTTCCATTCCACGCGTGGCTTCCGGATGTTTATCAGGGGGCGCCGACCCCGATTACAGGGTTTATGGCGTCTGGCGTGAAATTAGTTATATTCTTTTTTATCCTAAGAATTGTTCCCCTGGGACAATTGTACACTCAAAACAATATGTTTAAACTGTTTGAGTGGTTTTCCATTCTCACAATGGCGATTGGAAGTTTGGCGGCATTACATCAAACAAACCTTAAACGTATTATCGCGTATTCAAGTATTGCTCATACGGGATATGTCTTCATGGGCATTATCGCCGCCATCAAAGGTGATTTTCAGCAGTCAATTTATGGGGTCGTTGCATATCTATTAATTTATGTTTTGATGACGATAGGAACATTTGCCGTCATTGGACATTTTGAGAAAAAACAAGACCATCAACTGAATCTTGATGATCTTAAAGGCCTTGCAAATAGGCGCCCTGTGCTTGCCGCGTGTTTTTCCATTTTACTTTTGAGTTTGGCGGGAGTTCCCCCGATGGGGGGTTTTTTTGCAAAACTTATGATTTTTTCGACGGCGGTGAATGCAGATCTTTATTGGCTTGTTGTATGGGGCGCACTTACTTCAGTTATGAGTGTGTATTATTACCTTAAGCCGATTGTGAATATGTATATGTATAAGTCTGACATTATCCTTCTAGAAAACAGAGGGCGCGCACAAAAAATTGCTATTTATGTGTGTACGTTTTTAATCGTTATTTCGGGGTTTTTGATTCAACCGCTGATAGAAAAGCTAAACATTTTATTGTTTCCATAACCATTTGAATCGCGGTGACAGGAACTTTTACAAGTTATAGTGTCTTAGGGTTCGGATTGCTGATTTAAATCCAATTCTAACTGTTTTTTCTAAAATGGACGAGCTCAGGCTGAAGTGGTCGATAAAAAAGAATTCATAATCTTTTGGGTCAGGATGAATATAGATATAGTCGACGTTTTTCCTAAACTGCAAATTCCGTTCAATTATTTCGACCATTTTATGTCTGTGTTCTTCTGGCAGGCTTGCCTGCTTGAAGTATCCCTCTATGGCGGCGATTACTGAACGCAAGTTTTCTTGATGGTTAATGTGAGCTTCAATTTTTTGTTGGATTACAAGATAAAGAGCTTGATTCAGAACGACAGGGATTCCGTATTTATGCAAGCTGCCCATTTTTTCATTGTAGTGATAGGGCTGTGTTGAATAGCTTGCAACAACAAGATCACATCCAACATCGGCCGCGACATGAGTAGAAAGTGTATCGCGAATCTCGCCGTCAAAAAAATACTCTTCATTCCCCTTTTTGTCTTTTATGCAGTAGGGGGCAAAAACAGGGGGAAGGCTAATAGACGCGGCAATCGCATCACTGATATTGCAGTCGTTGATGTAGCGAAATCTAGAGTTTATAGAAGATTCTTTAACGGGACCAAAAATAACTTTTCTAGAGTTATTCAATTCGCTGGCCACAATAAAAAGCTGTGACCGATAGTCTTTAAAAGAATTTTTCTTTAAAACATTCGTTCTAAAGTATTTTTCAATTCCATTGGCTCGAAACATTCCGTTGAGTTTAAAGCCGGCCTTCAAAAACGCTTCTATTCCACCTGTAATTAGCCATTTTTTTCTAAGCCCCACGGGGACGGCCTTCAAGAACCCTGGACTGTTCAGGGAAAAAATGTCCCAATAAGTAAGAGGCTTTAAGGCCGTCTTTTTTTCATTAAAATTTTTACTTCGGATCCCCATTTGATGTGCTTTGATTAAATCCTCAACACTGTATCCTGCGGCAAGTATTGCGCTGATGATAGAGCCTGCGCTCGATCCAACAAATGTTCTAAATGTTAAGTTTGGTAAAAAATGAAGATCATCAGGGTCAGAGTTCAAGCCGCCTTGGAAATGAAATCCTTTTTCGCTTAAAGCAAGACAAACGCCGATATGGAAGGCCGCTGCCTTAATGCCTCCCCCGCTTAATACAAGCGCGGGATTACGCTTATTCTTAAGATCTATGCGCATAGCTCTATGATAATAACAGAAAATAAAAAGCCAAAGTTAAATAGTGAAAAACAGGCCTTTTTATCGATAGTTAGAATCCATGCGCAGAGAGGGGGCGATTTTTGTGAATACTCAACGAAGGCCCAGTATTTGGTGTTTACAGGCCTATTTTTCGTGCTAGAATTGCCTGATCTATCATCAAAAGAGCAACTGAAGGTAAATTAAATGGATGAGCACAGGTTTTCACTAATTGAGTATTCAAATCAGTACGGCGTAAGCATATCCACTTTGAGGCGAAGGATTAAAGACCGAGCCATAGATTTTGTAGAAGAAGGCGGCAAGTATTTTATCCTGGGCAACAGGAACGACACCGTAAGGCCTTCGCGGATGAATACTCAAAAAGATGCTTTAAAAAAAGCTGTAGAAACGGCGAAGCCGCCGACTAGCTTTCTCACTCATACCGAAAGAACGCAAGAGCTTGGCTTTTCTGCCGCGGCAAAAATGCTTGAAGAATTAAAAAAAGCGTACACGCAAATTCTTCACGAGCGAGAAGAACAAATCTGTATGTTAAGAGAAGAAGTGGCAGACCTTAAAACGCTTGTTCGAGTTCTTGAATCTGAAAACGAGCGCCTTAAAAAATAAAGATTAAGCGGCGCCCTCTGCTGCAACCTTAGGGGGCTTTACACCGCCGCCAGGGGTAGTCCCTTTCTTAAGTTTAGTTTTCAATTTTCTTTCCAGGGCAATGTCTAATACTTCAGACAAATGTTTTACGGGCAAGAAATTAAGCTTTCTCCTAAACTCATCTGGAATGTCCTGAAGGTCTTTTATATTTTGAAACGGAATGACGACGTCTTTTATTTTTGCGCGAAGTGCGGCAAGGGCCTTTTCTCTTAATCCGCCAATCGGCAAAACCCGTCCCGTCAACGTTACTTCTCCCGTCATCGCAACGTCTGAGCGAACGGGTATACCTGTGAGTAGGCTGATCAACGAGGTGGCCATTGTAATGCCGGCCGAAGGTCCGTCTTTCGGAGTGGCGCCTTCTGGTATGTGAATATGCAAATCATTTTCTTCAAACCATTTGTCGGGTATGCCGAGCTCTCCCATATGGGCCTTTGCATAAGAATGGGCGGCAGTTGCAGATTCTTTCATCACGTCGCCCATTTGGCCAGTAAGAGTTATCTTACCATTGCCCTTCATATTAATGGCCTCAACAAAGAGTACTTCGCCGCCAACAGAGGTCCACGCAAGACCTGTTGCAATTCCAATGCGGTTTTTTCCTGCGTCTTCGTCTCGTACAAAGCGAGCCGGACCAAGTAAGTCTTCAGCAACCTTGTGTGTCACGGTGACTTTTTTGCTATCTCCAAGGACAACATTTTTTGCAACTTTTCTGCAAATGCTCCCAATTTCGCGCTCTAGATTGCGAACGCCAGATTCTCGGGTATAGTTTCCGATGATTGTCATTAATCCATCATCCGTAAAGTCCACATTTTTGTCGGTTACGCCATTTGAATCTAGTTGGCGTTGAACGAGATGCTTTTTAGCGATGACGACTTTTTCCTGTTCTGTATATCCAGGCAAATTGATGATTTCCATACGATCTTTTAGTGCTGGCGGAATTCGGTCAATCATATTAGAGGTTGCAATAAATAAAACATTGCTCAAATCATAGTCAACATTAAGATAATTATCTCTAAATGTAGAGTTTTGTTCCGGATCAAGAACCTCAAGCATGGCCGCGCTTGGATCTCCACGAAAGTCGCTGCCTAATTTGTCAATCTCGTCCAGAACGAAAACGGGGTTTTTTGTTTTTACTTGGCGAAGAGCTTGAATAATTTTTCCTGGCATTGCACCAACGTAAGTTCGACGATGACCGCGAATTTCTGCTTCGTCTTTCACGCCACCGAGAGCTACCCGGAAATATTCTCGACCCATTGCCCGCGCGATACTTTTCCCCAGAGAGGTTTTTCCTACTCCCGGAGGGCCATTGAAACAAAGGATTGGACCTTTCATATCTTTTTTAAGTTGCCTTACAGCCAAGAATTCCAAAATACGGTCTTTTATCTTTTCTAAATCATAATGATCTTCATCCAAGATAGTTTTTGCGTGTTTAAGATCAAGATTGTCATCTGTTTTGCTGGACCACGGAAGATCGATCAGCCAATCAAGGTAGGTTCGAAGCATAGATGCTTCACTGGCATCTGGATGCATTCGCTCTAGGCGGGCAAGCTGCTTCAAGGCCTCTGTCTCTACTTCTGTGGGCATTCCTGCCGCGATAACTTTTTCGCGCAACTCGTCTGCTTCTTCTTGCTTTGCATCCGATTCTCCGAGTTCGTTTTTAATAGCGCGCAATTGCTCGCGTAAAAAGTATTCTTTTTGCGACTTGGTCATCTCTTCTTTTGCATTGTTGCGAATTTTCGCCTGCATTTGTAGCACTTCAAGCTCATTAGTAAGAAGTTCATTTACAAGCTTTAATCGTTTTCTGTGGTCATAATTTTCTAGAATTTTTTGTGCGTCAGAAACTTTAAGCCCAAGATTGCTTGCGATAAGATCGGCAAGGCGGCCAGGGTCGCTGACCTCGTCTAATACAAGCAGAATATCCGGTGATAGCATTTTTCCATGGGCAATAATTTTTTCTAATTGTTCTTTTACATTTCGAACAATTGCTTCAACCTCAAGATCTGGAAGCTTTACCTGATGTTCTTCAATTTTTTCAACCTCAACGACAAAGCTGGGGTTTGTTTTAGTGAATTTTTTTACACGTCCTTTGGCAACGCCTTGAATTAAAATTTTTACGCGTCCGTCGGCAAGCTTTCTCATGCGCATAATCATTGCGATGGTACCAACTTCATATATTGTATTTGGGTTTGGATTTTCTTCGGTTAGTTCTTTTTGGGAGGCAAGAAAAATAAAGCGATTTTTTGCTAGCGATTCCTCCACGGCTTTAATCGAAGACTCTCTTCCTACGAATAACGGCAAAATCATGTAGGGAAATACAACGATATCTCGGACAGGCAACAGCGGCAGACTGTCTGGTATATCGAGAGCTTTGTCGTCAAAATTCATACTGAAACCTCCAAATGGGCTCTATACTCTTACAGAGCTCTTCGGAGCCTGTAGAGGGGGGCTGAAGCAAAATTTTTGACGATTTTTATGTGATAGCTAAAGGTCTAGGAAGATGCCTTAATGATGATCAAGTTCTCTTGAAATTGCGCCCTCGACGCTGACCCTTGTCCACGGAATAGTCAACAGGCGTCTAGGTTCGATAGGGCCTCCAGTTTCTTCACAGGTTCCATAACTGCCATTATCTATACGAGAAAGGGCCGCTTCAATCTCAAAAAGTTGAGCGCGAAAACGAGACTGCAAAGCAATCCACTCATTTTCTTTTTGCGTTCTCATGTTTTGATCTCCGAAATCTCCAGTGGGCTCTGCAGAATAATCTGGGGGCGAGTGGCTCAGGCTATTCAACAGATCTTGTTTGTATGATAACAATTTTTTTTTACATGATTCGACGACAGAAAACGCGTCCATTATTATTCCCCTCAAGATGTTTCACTGGGTAGGAATTAGGCCCAAGCACAAACGAAGTCAATTATTTTTGAACATACCGTTTTTGCATAGCTTCGCGAATTTCTGCACCCTCTATGCTGAGGCGAGTCCATGGGATGGCGAGCAGACGATCTGGTTCAATTAGTTCTTCTGTTTCTTCACAGATTCCAAACTTTGAGTTTTCAATTCTCATCAAGGCATTTTCAATTTCCACAAGCATAAAGCGAATGCGCTCTTGGTTTGCAACAGCGTCAGATTCTGCCAGCAAACGCACGGTTTGGTCGCCTTCGTCGCCCCCCTTGTCATCAGCAAACGCAGAAAGATTTCCTTTTGTGTTCTTAGCCCTGTTTAACAAATCAGCCTTTGTTTCTAACAATATTTTTTTGCATTCGAGTATTAGTTCTTTTGAATGCCTCATAACCCCCCCAAGCGTGACGCTTTTTGTTTACAAGTAGACCTATGACAAGGGCGCCCACATCTTTGGTTAATAGTATCAAGTTTTAAAATTATTTGGTCAAAAGCTATAGACAATCAGGACCTTCGACAGAGTTACTGCGCTCGTATAATTTGGCCTTCGGCAGAGAGCGTGAGAGGGACAATGGTTTGAGTCATCTCCCTGTTTGGGAGGACGCTTATGTCGCCCAAAGCGCCAGAAAATTCCTTTGAGTCAGAAAGCCTCTGCTGTACAGAGCGACGAGTGTCTGCCCCAGACTTTAATATGGATTTTAATAGCAATGCAGAGTCATAGGCTTGAACGTCAAAAACAGAGGGCTCTCGCCCAAAAGTGCGGCGGAAGTTTTTAACGAAGGCAGAGTCTTTAAACTGCGTATCTTCTTGGTAAAAACTATCCACAAACAATGAAGAGCGCATAAATTTGCCCACACGATGTCCAATCGCTGGAGTATTCCACAGGTTTGTGCCCAAAAACATCAAATCTGTAACGTCATTGTATGCAAGCATTGCTGAAATCTGACCCAAGGCCTTTGCGCTATCAGGTATAAAGAGCGCCTCGAAATCTACAACGGGCGGAAGAATATCTTCTGGAATTTTCTTGCGCGCAGATCTGTTTGGTTGTTTCAAATACCAATCTTTAAGTTGCAAACCATACTCTACGTCGCGGTCATCGATGTAGTACGTGCCGACCAAGCGCTGCACAGACTTTCGGAAGTCCGTTTCTGACGGACTGTAAGATTGCGCAGCCGTTACGCGGCCACCATTTGCAACAACCTCATCCCAAAATAAATTTGCGTATTCTACGCCATAGGCGTCGTTCGGGTAGAGAATTGCGAAGCGTGTTACGCCATTTTTTTCCATTGCATTTTTTACAAGATATTGAGCCTGCATTTTTCCAGTAAGAGCATTTCTAAAAATAAATTCACCAGCCTCAGTAATGTCCGCTTTTTGAGACAACACAACGGTGGGGACACCCAAGCTTTGAGACTTTGAAGCCACGGCTGCGGCCGTTTTGCTTAGAAGGCTCCCAACAATGGCAATTACATTGTCTTCGATTACGAGTTTTTCCACGCCACGCTGTGCGACGCTCCCTTTTCCTTCGCTATCTATGATTGAGAGTTTAAAAGGAGTGCTTTTGCCGCCATAAAGGTCCAGGGCATACTCGATCGAATATAAAACGCTTTTGCCCATGCTTTCATATTTCCCACTCAAGGGCAGAATGATACCAATCGATTTTGGATTGACGGTCTCTCGTGCAGAAATTTGCGTAAGCATATCCTGAGATCGTTCCGCGATATCACTTTCCGGCTGAAGACTGATCACGCGATTTAAATAGTACCGCGCATTTCCAAAATCAGATCTATCAAAGGCGATGTTTGCAAGCCGAAAGGCAATGGGAGCGTGAATGAAGGACAGGGTGCCGTCGCTTATGACATCATCCAGATCCTCAGTTTTTATTTTTCCTTCCACGATATTCATGGCCTTAAGGGCGACATTGGTTCTTTCTTGCCCCTCTGATATTTCATGCAGCGATGCCAATAGCTTAAGTTGGTCCACCGGTGTCAAAAGCTCTTCAGACATTTCATATTTTAGCGTTAAATATATTTTTTTGTTTTGAACGGGCATATCCGTATTTTTTAAAACATCGTTAACAAGCTCCAGGGCTTTGTTTTTCTCATTCAAAAGATTATATATATTGATTGATTTATTTACGGCCTCGACTTCTCGCGAGGTGTAAAAATCATTCACTATTACAAATTTGTAGTTAGCAAGAGAGTCGACAAACTTGCTTTTTTCAAAATAATAGTCGGCGAGCAACATTGCCGCGGGTACAGCAAGCTCAGAGGTTGAAAAGTCTGAAATGATCCTTTTTAAATCAGAGATAGAGCCCACATTGTCTTTGGCCAGGCCTTTTCTTGCCGCGAGGTAAACTTTCGTAAGGCGTTCATCTGCAACAACGGGCCGCTCCTTCCGTCTCATTGTGGTCGTGCAATGAGTGGTCAATAAAATACAAATGAGCGCACCCAAGGTTTTCTTTAACATTATTTTTTCCTTCTCATCTTCTCTTCAAAATCCTTTTGAAGCTTTCCGTTTTTGGGGTCGATATCTTTTATGGCATCTTTTAGATTTGATGACATCGTCACGGGAACATCAATTAAAACTTTAACAAAAAGAGAGCCCTTTCCGGAGCCTTTCACAGAGGGGAGGCCCTTGTCGCGAAGCCTGAAAACTTGACCCGAGGGGGTGCCCTCGGGGATTTTCAGCTCGACCTTTCCGGTTAACGTAGGAACTTCGGCCGTGCCGCCCAAAGTCGCTGTTTTAAAAGAAATCGGTAGCTCTAACCATAGATCTGAATTTTTTGTTTCATACAGAGGATGGGCGGCGATATTAATGACAACGTACAAATCACCAAAGCGTCCAGCAGAGCCCTCGTCGCCTTCGCCTTTTATTTTTAAATTTTGATCTTGTACAACGCCAGCCGGAACTTTGACAGATATCTTTGCTGGAGTATCTTTTCCATTTCGTTTTCTCAGAAAACTAATTGTTCTGTCGGTTCCGGTAGCAACGTCTTCTAGCGTGATAGTTAGATTATATTTTAAATTGCTGCCCGAAGAGGGCCGCTCGCGCTCTTCTGCGTGCTCACCCGTAAAGAAATCTCCAAAAAGATCAGAAAATACACCCTGGAAAGAATCTCTTTCAAATCCGCCTCCAGCCCCACGACTGCGGCGAAACATTTCGGCAAACGGATCGGCTCCGCGGCTGCCCTGGCTGTATGAGAACTGGCCTGTGCCAAACTGGTCGTACAGAGATTTCTTTTTTGAATCACTCAATGTTTCATATGCCTCATTGATTTCTTTAAACTTCTCTTCGGCGGGCTTGTTTCCTGGGTTTTTATCCGGGTGATATTTCATTGCGAGCTTGCGAAACGCTTTTTTGATCTCTTCATCGGAAGCGCCCTTGGACACACCTAAAATATCGTAGTAATTGCCCTTTGCCATAATTATTTGGCGTTGTCGTCAGGCGTGGCTTCAGAGGAGGTTTCTTTTTCGCCTTTTTTGGGGCCGAGAGATACAATAACCTGCCCAGCACGTATGATTTTGTCGTGGAATTTGTAAGGGGTTTTTACGACTGACGCGACATATCCTTCTGCGACAGTGTCGCTGTTTGCGCTACCAACGGCATCATGAAGGGCAGGATCAAACCTTGCGCCCTGTGCCGGAATCTCTGTAACCCCATATTGTTGAAGTACAGATCGAAACTCCTTTGCGATCAGCTCAACGCCGTCCTTTAAACTTTTAAAGCTTCCTTCCTCGGAACTTACTTTCAGTGCGCGGTCGAAATTATCAAGAACGGCGAGAATTCCAATAAAAGCATATTCGCCACCATATTTTATAAGATCTGAGCGCTCTTTAATTGAGCGTTTTTTAAAATTCTCAAATTCTGCCTTAAGATATAAAAAATCATTTTTCCATTTATCCAACTCGGTTTTTAGCGCATCGATATCGATAGAATCCGACTCGTTTTTTTGTTGATCGTCTGGTTTTTCGCCTTGTTCTGTATCGCTCACAAAAACTCCTGCCTTTGATTCAAAGACTAACACGGGCCCGAGGGATTGTCCGGCAAAATATAAGCTAGGTCTTGTTTTAAAAATGTCAAGCTTGCGAAGACTTGATTGCTAACGAGGCGCCCGCGAGAGGTTAAAAAATAGCGGTCTTCGTGAGTATCAAGAAGGCCAAGGTCCACAAGGCGATTCAAGCGAGAACAGAGTTCGCTAGCAAGGAAAGAGCCATATTTTTTTTGCAAAGCGAAACGAGACAGGCCGCGAGAGATTCGAAGCGCGGTATGACAAAAATCTGTCAGCGATTCATGAAGCTGTAAGGGCTCTCGATTTCCAAGCGGAAAGGCCGTTTTATTTTCTACAAGTAATTCATAATCTCGGTAGGCCCTTGGATTCCAAAAGCGAGTCCCCCAGGTCGAGTTTTTAATATAAGAATGTGCACTAAGCCCGACGCCCCAGTATTCTTGGTCCGTCCAGTAAAGCATGTTGTGCCGAGATTCCTTTCCGGGAAGACAATAATTAGAAATTTCATATCTTGAGTATCCTTCAGAAACGAGCCTGCGCTCAATTTGGTCGAACATGAGGATTTGGCCCTCTTCAGGTGGGCGCCCCACATTAAGCGGGCTTGATTCTGAAACAGTTAGGCAGTAACAGCTGACGTGAGGAGGGCGATAGTTTGAAATTACGTCAAGGTCATATTTTAAGTCGTCAATGGTTTGATCCGGTAAGGCAAACAGAAGGTCTAGCGAGTATTGAACTTGCGATGCCGCCAATATGTCCAGCGTTTCTAAGGTGTCATTAAGGTTATGTTTTCGACCTATTTTCTTTAAGAGGCGGTCATTAAATGTTTGAGAGCCTACGCTGAAGCGATTTATGCCTATATGCAGGTAGTCTTTGATTTTCTTGAGAGAAATTGTAGCAGGATTAATTTCGATAGTCACTTCACAGCCGTCATTTAGGCGAAATCCCTGTTCCCATAGGGTATCAAAAATTGTTAGAATGGAAGAGGCTTCCAAGAGGCTCGGCGTTCCCCCGCCCAAAAAAATGGTATCGATTTTTTGGCCGGGAATATTGTGGATGTTTTGTCGGATTTCTTTTTGGAGTAGTTTTACATACTTGTCCGCAGGGGGAATTTGGCTTTGCTCGTAGGTTGCAAAATCGCAATACGGGCATCGTTGGATACAATATGGAATGTGGATATAGATACCAAAAGACATAGGCCAGGACTATCGAAATGATTAAAAAATATCAATTAAGAAATAAAATTAAGGTGCTTTTACAAGAGAGTCGCCGCTCTCCGGTGGTTTCAATTCAAGTATGGGTTAAAACCGGAAGCGCGGATGAAGCCAAAGGGCAAGAGGGGCTTTCTCACTTCATTGAACACCTGCTGTTTAAAGGGACGGCCAAATTTGCAACGGCTGAAATAGCTCAAAAAATAGAAGGCTCTGGTGGCGAAATTAATGCCTATACTTCGTTTGATCAAACAGTTTATTACATTACAATTTCTAGCAAATATGCAGCTTTCGCCGCGGAAGCGTTAGGGGAAATGTTGGGGGCACCCAAGTTTGACAAGGACGAAATTGACAGCGAGCGCGGCGTAGTTTTAGAGGAAATTAAGAGGTCAAAGGATAGCCCCTCCCGCGTTTCGGGGAACCTATTGTTTTCGACGATTTATCGGGAGCATCCTTATGGGCGCCCTGTGATCGGGTATCCCAAAGTCATAGAGAACACGTCGCGTGAAAAAATCGTAGACTTGTTTCATTCGCGTTATTCTCCAGAAAATGTGTTTGTCGTTGCCGCCGGTGATTTTAATGCCGACGAAATGTTTCTTTTGATCAAAGAAAATTTTGAAAAAGTTTCTGGGAAAATTAAAAAGGTCAGCCGCCCAAGCGAACCCGCGCAAAGAGAGGCAAAAATAGAAGTTCAAGAAGGGTCGTTCAACGAGGTCTATTTTAACTTCGGTTGGCGTATTCCGAAGAAATACGAAAGGAATTTGCCGGAGGTGGACCTGCTTTCCATTGTGCTCGGCGGAGGAGAGGGTTCGCGCCTTGTGCAAAAATTACGGCTCGAAAGACCAATAGTAACGTCGATAGGGGCGTATGCATTTCATTCTGTAGATCCAGGCTTTTTTTCAATCTCGGCCACGCTGAACGCGGAAAATGCAGAGGAGTTTTTAAATGAGATTGGGGACGTAATTACTAACATTAAAGCGGTCGCGCCGGAGCCAAGCGAAATCCAAAATGCGATTGTAAATATTGAGGGGGCCGAGGTCTATGGGTTTCAATCAGTCGAAAATCTAGCCAACAGAATCGGCCGCTATGAGCGCCTTTTTAAAAACCCCGAATATTTCAAGATTTATTTGAATCGCATTAAGAAGGTAACGGCAGAAAAGGTCAGCCGTGCCGCACGGGACATACTGGGAGCGACAAACCTATCCGTGACAGCCCTAGTTCCAAAGAAAAATTTATCGATAAGAGAGAGAGTTCAAGAGTGGGTTCATTCTTTTGAGCTTGCCAATGATTTTGTGGGGGCCGTAGACATTCATGCTCCAAAGAAAGCGTTGAAGACAAAAAATAAAAAAAAGAAAACGATATTGGCCCAAAGTTTACACACAAAAAAGATTTCTGACAAAGGGGCCAAAACTGTTTATAAAACGTCAGACACGCCTGTTGTCAGTGTTCAAATTGCTTTTTTAGGAGGACTTCGAGGAGAAACAAAAGAAGTGTTTGGTCTTGGAGAGCTCATGGCCGCGGCATGGGCATCGGGGACGGGCAAAAGAAGCGAAAAGGAAATTATAAATTTTTTTGAATCCAGGGCCGCTCACATTCATCCATTCTCAGGGCGGAACTCTTTTGGCATTAATTTTGATATGCTGAAGGAATTTGAGCAAGATCTTGCAAAAATTATTAGTGAAGTGATAGCGACAGATTATTTTGACCCAGAAATCCTTGAAAGAGAAAGAGCTATTCAGCAAGAAAACATTCGAAGCCAAGTCGATCGTCCATCACAGAGGGTATATTATGAGTTTTTAGAAAAAATATTTTCAGGGCATCCCTATGCGTACAACCCGAGCGGTACAAAAGAGACCGTTGAGAATATCTCGCGATCCCATATTCTTGAGTACATGGGAAAATATAGAGTTGCGGCGAATATGACAGCGGTTGTGGCGGGGGGCGCCGATACAGAAATTTGGGATACTGTTTTTGCAGAGGTGACCGGGGCATTGAAAACAGGAAAACGGTTTGAGCAGTCAATAAAGCCAGAAAATCTTGGTCAAGATCTTGTTACCTTTCAATCATCTCAAAAAGAACAGAGTCATATAATACATGGATATAGAGGGATTGATTTATTAAGCCCAAGACGATTTTGTTTACAAGTCCTGCAGTCTGTATTGTCTGGTCAGGGGGGGCGCTTATTTTACAACCTAAGGGAGAAGGCCTCGCTTGCATACTCAGTGGCGCCCATTAGAATGGATGGGTTAGAAACAGGGTGCTTCGGGATTTATATTGGATGTTCGCCAGAAAAAACAAAAACAGCAATTGATATGATAAAGAACGAATTTGATAGCCTGGTACAAAAGCGCGTTTCGGATCTAGAGCTGGAAAGGGCAAAAAAATATCTCATTGGGCGGCATGATATTGGCCTGCAGAGGACGTCCGCGATTGCCTCGGCCATTTTGTTTAACGAAGTTTATGGCTTAGAGGGGGACGATGTGTATAGGTTTGCAGAACATATAAACGCGGTTACAAGTGACGACATACAAAAACTGTCTGAAGACCTTTTCACACAAAACTCGGTGACTTGCATAGTAGGGTCTAAAAACCCATTCTAGGTTGTTTCATTTTGAGGCAAAGGTCCCGACAAAGGGCATGTTTTTTTAGAAAATTTACCTCAAAAAATACACAGGTTGCTATACTTACGATTAGGGGGGGCCGATATAAGGTATAGTGGGGGACAAGACGGTGAAATCGCCAGCAATATTTATAAATGCCGAAGGTTACTTTAAAAATGTGGTTGAAGAGGCCTTTCAGCAGAGAAAAATGAGGACGTTTCCCCTTGCAGAATATTACCTTGTTCAACTGTTAAATCAATTTGTTGTGGTTGAAAACATGGAAAATCCAACCCTTGCGGAGCTGTTCCTTCAAGCACAAAACGAACAAGACGTAAGCAAAAGGGTAGAGTTGTTGAAAAAACTGGGGGACGTGTCTCTTTATGTAAGCGGACTGTTTGCAGATTCTCTTGATCGAAAATTGGTGGATGTGGATTATTATGCAGAAATGGGCGGGACAGCCTATGGCAACCTTGCGGAGACGGTTCAAAAAAATGCGAGCCGAATGATATTCAAAGAGTATTCATCGCGATTTCAAGAGTTTGTAGATGTACTCAATGTAATTAGCCAAAAAGTTTTTACTCATAATAACGAAAGTATTTTGAGATTATACAGTAGATATTTAAAAACGGGCTCAGAGTTGGCGCGAGAAACCTTGTTAGAAAAGGGCGTGATCTCGGTTCCGTTCGATAAAAACAAGAAAAATTCACAGCAATAAAATTTTAATATGAAAAAAAAACGACGTGGTACTTATCTGCATGGATTTTCAAGGCTGGAGCAACGGCGCCTCTTGAAGCAAGCGCGGTTTTTGGAAGACAGGGTTTACCAAGGGATCGACTTCTCCGGGGCAAAGCACATTCTTGAGGTTGGATGTGGTGTTGGCGCTCAAACAGCGATTTTGTTAAAGCGATTTAAGCATTTGAAAATTACAGCCATTGATTTTTCCCATGAACAAATTGAGGTGGCGAAGCGGCGGCTTGCAAAAGACATTAAAAAAGGACGTGTTGAGCTGATTCAAATGGATGCCCAGAAGCTCGGGAAATTGAACGGAAAGTTCGATGGCGCGTTTCTTTGTTGGTTTCTTGAACATGTTCCCGATCCTCTAAAAGTTCTCAAAGAGGTAAAGAAAGTTCTAAAATCAAGAGCGGTGATTTATTGTACAGAGGTTCAAAACTCATCTTACTTTGTGGACCCATACAGCCCCGCAGTTTTAAAGTATTGGTATGAGTTTAACGACTTTCAATGGATTAATGGGCATCATCCATTTATCGGAACGAAACTTGGAAATCTGCTAAAAGCAGCCGGGTTTAAGAATATCACCACGGACCCGAGGATTGTTTTGGTAGATTCAAGGGATGAAAAAGAGCGGAAGGCCTTTTTTCGGTACTTTTCTGAACTTTTACTAAGCGCTTCGCCACAGCTCATTGCAGCAAAAAAAATCTCGCCAGAGCTTGCAAAACAAGTCAGACAAGAAATGGATAGACATACGAGCGATAGAAACTCTGTTCTCTTTGACACTTGGATGCGAGCAAAAGCCTTTAGATAAACAATTGCCCTAAGGACTGTGATTTATTAGACTTCTTTTATGTTTAACATCGGCTTTGGCGAACTCGTTCTCATTGGCGTAATTGCGCTTGTATTTATCGGCCCTAAACAAATACCTGAGGTGGCCCGGGTCCTAGGGAATTTCATTCGCGACATTAAGCGCGCTTCTAATGAGCTCCAAAAACAGATTACACTTCCCTCAGAAAGTGTTGAAAAAATCAAATCAGATTTAACTTCGCGTGTGCAAAAAGTGTTAGACGAAAAAAAAGATGATCCAGATGGCGGCGCAGAAGAATCTGGAGAAAATAATAATGGATGATACTGGTCAGCCGATAACAGAACATCTTTCTGAGCTGAGAAAAAGAATTATTTTTTCTCTTTATGGATTTATTCTGGCCTTTGGCGCCTGCTACTACTTTAGCGAACAAATTTTCAACTATATTCGAACGCCGATCCAGCCCTATTTGCCGACTCAAGGATTAGTCTTTACAGGAGTTATGGATAAGTTTTTGGCACACATCAAGGTCTCGGCGATTGCGGCAGTGATTGTAACGTGTCCGTTTTGGCTCTATCAAGCGTGGAAGTTTTTAGAGCCAGGCCTTTACCTTAAAGAAAAAAAATACGCATTGATTTTTATTTTGTCTGGAACATTCCTGTTTTTAAGTGGAGCAATGTTTGCTTACTATGTAGTTTATCCGCTGGCCTTTGATTTTTTAATGAAGTTTGGCGGAACCGTAGATCAGCCTCTGATTACGATTGATCAATACATGGATTTCTTTTTATTTTCATCTTTTGTTTTTGGTTTGGCATTTGAGCTTCCGCTGGTTCTTGTTATTCTTGCTCTTATGGGCATTATAGATGCGCAATTTTTAAAAGAAAAGCGACGATACGCCTATGTTGTTCTTGCTATTCTTGCAGCAGTAATTACTCCCCCGGATGTTTTAAGTATGACCCTGATGTTGCTTCCGATGGGTATCTTATATGAACTTTCTTTGTTCATAATCGCACGAATTTCTAAGCCAGGACCTTAATAAAATTCGATACCCATAGCCGTGTGGTCGGATGTAACTATCGATGGGTACAGCGTTGCAGACGTTACAGTTAAATCACGAGTCATAATATAATCTAAAATTTTTTTTCGCGGATCATTTGAGAATTGGATCAATTTAAAGTTATTTCGGGCCGCCCAGTCTTTGAGATATTTTGTTCGACTTTTGTTTCGAGTATTAAAGTCACCGCCAAAAACGATAGGATTCTTGTAGTCTTTTATTCGTTCTTCAATTTGCTCCATTTGACGAGCGAATTTTTTTGTGCTTGTGCGGTTTAATCCATGAATATTTATAAAGAGAATGTGCTTGTTCAATTTTTCAAAATAGTACTCAGTTAGAAGCGCCATTTTGGGCGTTTTGATAAGGGGCTCAAAATACTGGCTTCGTATCCATTCCGTGTATGTCGGGTCAGATTTAGCGGCGGTCATCACGCCCGTCATGAAATCGTCTTTGTTCCAAAACCCAGCGGCCATTGTGGCATTTGTATTTTGAAAAGTTTTGGCTAGATTTACGAGGTTGGAGGTTTGAATCCATTCTTGAATCATAACGACATCTGAAGAGACCACAAAATTAAAAAGATCGCCAGCAAGGCCATCGATCTTTCCTTTATAGATGTTCCAAACGGTCAGCCTCGCGGCTTCGGACTGGATGGTTTTTTTGTTTGCCACCTGCAGAAGCTGAAGGACTTGGGAGTCGGGTACGTGTGGGCGCTTTGCGAAAAAGCCCGAAACTATTTTGTTTTGCAAGGGTGAGGAGTTGTTTTTCGCTATTACCGGTGTTGCTAAAAAAAGAAAAAAAGAAAAGGTTAAAAATGTGTATCTCATATGCTTTTCCCCTAGGCGGATTTGAAACGGAGCCCGTATCTCATTATGGCCTCTTTTTTATAACCGTACAGAGCGTCCATGCGAATCTTGACTGAGGGCCAATGGGGTAGGTAAAATCAAGACGTTGGTTGGGGGCGCGTGGGGCACGATAACACAAGAATATATTTACCATCACAACTGTTAGTCTTTACAGTTGCAACATCAAGAGATGTCGATTTTTATCTGCATATCGCAAAGATGCTCATGGAAAAAGATTTCCACTGTTGTTTTGTTTCGTTTATTCAATCGGAAAACAATAGAATTTTAAGATCTGGGTTTAAGGTTTTTGACCTATACGAAATGAAGACAGAGATCATTGTTTCTAAAATTAAAACGGAATTTGGATATCTGACACCAATTTTCTTTCAAGAACTACGGAGTTCGACGGCAGGACGCGCCCTATACAATAGCGTCCGCAAAGAAAAGTTAAATCATATTTACTTTGAGAGGGCATTTTTTCGCGGCAGAACAAACTTTCTAATAAATACAATAAACACAAAGGGCGTCGTTGTTAATGAACAAACGATGCCATTAAAAGAGGCGAGTGACTATCTTGTAAAAATGATCGAAAAAAAGGAAGTCATTGCTTGCTCTGGATGGGGCAGGCCAGACAGCGATCGTATAAGCAAAATTATGTGGGACCTTTTCAAGAAGGCGGTCTTTCGATACGCATTGAAAAAGCAGAGCGAAGAGGAAGATGTTTTTGAAAAGATGAGGCAAACATTCGGCGCGTGGAAAAACAAAAGGGACAATTACAAAAACAGTTTGTTTTTTGAAGAAAAAAAACAAACAAAAAAGTATGTTTTTTTTCCGTTCCAAAGCCCCGATGACCAGGCTCTTTTGCTGAGAAGCATAAAGCACAAAGACCAAGTGGATCTTGTTAATCGGATTTGTAAGTTTTTGCCCCCCGACTATCTTCTATACGCCACGGAACATCCGTGCGCCATTGGCGCTCTTTCCAAAGAAACAATCGACGGATTGAAAAGAGAAAATCTAAACTTTCGCCTGCTTCACCCGAGCGCGAACGTGTACGATATTATTCGCAAGGCAGCCCTGGTTGTCACGATCAACTCAAAGGTGGGCGCAGAAGCCATTGCGCTCAGAAAGCAAGTGATCTGCGCGGGAAATTCTTTTTATACAAATTCGGCCATCGTGGAAAGCGCCACAAGCTACGTCGATCTTAATGAAAAAATTAATCATTTGTTGCGACAGCCACGAAAAATTTTACATGAAGATGTTCAAAAGTTTTTCGCGCAAGCATGGAGAGAGTCCTACCCTGGGGAGTTGCTAAATCTAGAAAGCGGAAATTTGGCCCGATTTTCGAAAACGCTAAGTGATTTTTTGGTGCGTCTCAACCCTACGCCAAGGCCCGATGACTCTTACAGAGTAATGTTTTCTTTATAAAGGCCATAAACTTTTCTCAGAGAGTCGGAAATTTCCCCAAGGGTGACTTTGTTTTCCACGGATTCAAGAATGTATGGCATAAGATTCTTTTTTAGCTCTGCGGCAGAAGTAAGGGCCTCAATTTTTGAGGCGACAACCTTTTTGTTCCTATTTTTTTTAAACTTTTTGAGACGACGAATCTGGCTCGCCTGAACGGCCCTGTTTACTTTTAAAACTTCAGGTTCGTCTTCGTTTGAGCCGACAAATTGGTTAACCCCAACAACAAGCTCCTCTTTTGCCTCAAGAGCCTTTTGGAAACGATAAGCCGCGTCTTGTATTTCCTTTTGTACCCAGCCGGCTTCGATGCATTTAAGTGCGCCGCCAAGATCTTCAATGCGTTTAAGGTATTGGAGAGCTTTTTGTTTTAGCTCGGCCGTGAGGGACTCAATGTATGGGGCGCCGCCCAGGGGGTCGGCGGTCCATGGGACGTGACTTTCGTGTGCGATAATTTGTTGTGTGCGAAGAGCAATTGTTGCTGCGGACTCTGTTGGCAGGCCGAGGGCCTCGTCCATCGAGTTTGTGTGCAGGCTTTGCGTTCCGCCAAGAACTGCGGCCAAGGCCTGCATTGTGACGCGGGCGATGTTGTTGTCGGGCTGTTGCGCCGTGAGCGTTGATCCAGCCGTTTGCGAATGAAATCTTAGCATCATAGATTTTGG
>CAUJEF010000002.1 GCA_963169515.1 Bdellovibrionota bacterium | reverse complement strand
GGATTGACGAATGCAAAAACTGAAGGATACAACCGGCTTGCAAAGGGTGAGCAATACTCATCTTTTGGAGTTCGAAGTTTTACTAACTATAGACTTCGTTTGCTAAATATTTAAGATGTTTGGGATTTTGGATGCACTTCCACCATCGACCGAGTAGAACCGTAGAACCGTAGAACCGTAGAACCGTAGAACCGTAGAACCCTAATTCAGCCTCAAAATCTTGAGGCTGAAAAAATCAAATATAGGTATTTTAGTTAGCACAAGGATCATCAGGGTGTGGCATCATTGTAGCAGTCTGAAAGCACGACCCCATCGTTCGAATGTGGAGATTTAGCAAAACCAATTCAATAACTGAAGGTTTTCATCGAAGAATGGATGAGATACAAAACAGAGCTTACGGTATGCATAACTTTGAAAACTACAGGATCAGAGTGAAAGCATATTGTGGCTAACAGAGGCTGCTGCCCCTACATTTGGTGAAGAACCACATTTGGTGAAAAACCTGTTCGTTGGAATCACTGATTTAGAAAATTGGCGGAGCGGACGGGACTCGAACCCGCGGCCTCTCGCGTGACAGGCGAGCGTTATAACCAACTTAACTACCGCTCCACTCAAGGTATAATGGTTATACGAACTAATGATATAACCGTTTAAAAGATCTCATTTCAAGCTAAAAAGTATGCTCATTTTATAGGCCTAAACCAAGTCCGTGGGCCGGACACATTTTGTTAGAACATCCTTCGGTGGATGATTTGGGCGGCTAACTTTGATGTCAGGAAACTAAAATCCAGGGGGGGAGAGGTCTCGTAAATACCTACAAGCTTCACGTTCAGTTGTTTGCATAAGACTTTGAAAATTTTGAAGAAATTTGTGGGATCAAAACCCAATGGGTTGGGGGCGCTACAGCCCATTGCGTAATTAGATGAAAAACCGTCGATGTCCACGCTGATAAATACATCTCTTCGTATTGAGGTCATTGGCTCTAAAAATCTTAAAATCGAAACGGCCATATCGTCATCGCTGAACATGATTTCATCCCAGGTTAGAACCTTTGCCCCATGCCGTTTGGCCCAATTCAAGTGTTCTTTCGAATTACAGTGAGACTGTATACCCACTTCTGCAAAGTCAAATTTGAAATCGGTGAGCAGCCTGCTAAATGGAGTCCCGCTGTGGGGAACGTTTGTATAAGGTCTTACATCTAAATGTGCGTCAAAATTGATAATAAGCGGGTTAACTGAATTTTTCAAAAATGCAGCCCCGTCGGGATACCCATAATCATGTCCCCCTCCCAGTGTGATCAAATTCACATTTTTGGCTAAAATTTTGCTTACAGTTTCTTGGGCAAATGTGTGGCGATCGGAAATTGTTTCAGCAGAAATGTTCCCCAGGTCTTTTATGGATACGGTTACGTTTGACAGCAATCCTGGCGTCATTTTATAGAAACATTTCCGAATGGCGTCGGGTGCTTCGGCTGCCCCAACACGACCGCCGTTAAGCTTTATCCCCTCATCGTCGGGGTATCCCAGAACTGCAAAATCGTTTGCTTGTAAGGTTTCTAGGTTTCCAACTTTGGCCATATCACCAATACGTGGATCTGCGGGGTCATGTTTGGTAAAGAAGAAATCTTTTGAAATAGGATTTAGTTTCACAAAGCCCTCAGGTTTCCTTTTAAGGCATTGAATTGGGCTTCTAAGCGATCGTACGCGGCCCGAGTCGCATTTTCGAATGTTTTATGTGTTTTTGCAATTTCCACTAAGAGTTTTCGGCCATTTTCGACATCCAATACAGAGATAATTTCGGGGGCAGGACCTTTTTTACCCTGATTGTGATAATTCACGAGCGGCACAGAGATTCCCATAGTTTTAAAACCATATAAATCAAAGGCCGTAGCCTCGCAGGATCCACCGTCCATAATGCGACGTTGGTATTTAAAGGAATTATCTTTTTTTGTCAGATTTTGCGCCGACAAGGTTACAAATCGATTCATGCGTGCATTAAAAATGGTGGACGCATCACCCAAGCGAACGACAGGACCTTTATGGATCTCAGCACCAGGCAAGGCTTTTGAAGCTTCAAGCGAAATTACTCGAGCATATTTGGAATTCAGAACTTTGCTTTTTAGTAGCCCGATGCAGCCCACAAAACCCACTTCTTCGGCGCGAGTAAATATAGCAATAACAGGGAGCTTTTGCTTTTTTATGTCGATCAGCGCGCCCAACGCCATAACACAGCCAGCAAGGTCATCGGCACATCGGGTGATAACCTTGTTGCCGCTAAACTGGCAGGCGGGAGAAAAAAATGAACCAAAGGATCCAATTTCAACAGGCGCGCCAGGAATTTTTATTGCCATATCCATGCCAGTGCGTTTGTAAATAGACGCATCAATATTAAGTATTGTACCTGTGCGAGACTTGGTATTTTTAGCATTGTAAACGCGGACACGTTTTCCCTTCATTTGCTTAAAGGGAGCACCACCATACCAGAGCGCTTTGTATATGTTTTTCTTTTCAGATTTTACAATATGAAATCCAGGATGATCCGTGTGTGCGATAAAAACAAAGTACGGTTTTTTCCACAATGTCTTTTTGGATGAAACGCCGGCCACAATATTTCCACTGGGGTCGATGAAGTAAGGAATTTTTTGTTTTCTTAAAATTTCTTCGAGCTTTTTTAGAACGTGAAGTTCTTTAAACGGGGCAGTCGGCTGGTTGAATACTTCGGATATGAGATTCTTAGTTTCCAAGTCATCTCCGGCGATGAAGAGTTAAACAGGATGAATCTAATCCGGCGCCAGCAAATTGTTAATTCTTATTTCTTAAAAATAATGTCGACTGAATTTGGATATAGTGGGTATCTGGATCGTATAGGACAAGCCTTAAAAACTTGGCAGAGGTGGGATTGTTGTAGGTTACAATGGCTGGGATAATCTTGCTATCGGGTGATGACGGTACGGGAAAAATAAATAGGGTCCATTTTGATTTCTCGTTTGGTGCGATGACATAAACAAAATTAGCTGAAAACTTCCTGTTTGTCTTTGTTGACGATATTGATAGTTGCGTCGAGCTTATAATGTTAACAAGGATTCCATCGGTTTTATTTTCCCAGATTCCGATAAGGTTTTGTAGCTTTACGAAATCGATTGATTCAAAAATGGCTGACGTATTTTTAACGTCGCCCTGCCCAATTAAATAATCGCCCGTATTTAGCTTCTTAATATCGTAATCTGTGATTGGTGAGGT
>CAUJEF010000001.1 GCA_963169515.1 Bdellovibrionota bacterium | reverse complement strand
GCACATCTGGTTTGATGGGAACTGTTTTAGGAATGTCGGCATTTCCTGTTACAGGCGCGTCTGTTAGTTCAAATACGGTTACGGGATTAACAGCAGGGCAGAAATACTTTGTTTTTGTGGGGGGTATCACTGGCAATAAAGGACAGGGTGGTGCAACTTTGGGCATGATCAGCGTTCAAACTTCCACCGGCGGCTTGCTTGCGAATTCACGCACATGGACTGTTAACTGGCCAGACGGTAATGTTTATCAATCTGCAGGGTTTGTTGTCACAGCCCCATCCGATGGCATTATTGTTGGCCATGTGGATAGTGACGCTGTAGGTTCTCAGGTTTTATCAATGACCACAGTTCTACTTAATTGGACGTGCCCGTGATTAAGACAGCAGCTAGCATTTTACCCCCCCAAGACAAATACAAAATCGCGGCATATTAAATTAATTAAAAATACGTTCAAAGGGCTTAAAAATACTGTGGATTTTGGAGAACATTTCGGGGTTTAATCGGGAAAAAGCGTTGAGGGAACCTTGAATACCAAGGAGAAATCCTACAGGTAGGGACCAGACTATGGAAAACCCAATTAGTATCTTTGCTATTCCAGCTTTGTTTTTAAGGGCAACAAGTAAACTCAGTGAACAGGCTATATAAATAAGTGAATTAAAATCCAATATATATCGTGCATGTGCACCCGCAATGACTCCAAGAGCGATAAAAATTGAGCACGGAATCAGGGCGATCCAGTTAACATAAGGTTCTTTGCGCGCCCAAATAAACGCCAAGACTCCGCCCAATAACAGGGGTTGAATGTAAATCAGACCGAACAGATCCTCATAGTTGTAGCGAAAGTCCATTTTCAAGAATGGCGGCCTTTCAGGGCTATCGGTTACAAATGGAAACTGTGACGAGAACTCTGGTTTACGGAACAAATAACCGAGGATTGAAAAGGTAATGCATTTTAAAAATGCAACAAATCCCTTGCTTGCACATATCAGATCGGCAGAATTACAGACCGTCATTTGGTATTTTAAACCGAACTCAAAAGGCGAATCGAATCTTAAAAAATTATAAAGGGCCGTGATAGATGCAAAAAAAACCAAGTGAAAAAAATATCTCATTAAAATGTTTTTTGTTGAGTTTGTTTTTCAGTGGGATCAGAAAAAATGGAATAGAAATCAGGAGATGGGGCCGAGTCAAGGCGAGCATCCCAAGTCCTGCGCCGAGTAACCAATGCAGTTTTCCTGAATTTTTAAAATAAATTTTAGTAAACGTCCAAGCCAAGATAGAAAGTAAAAGTGTACCTGTAGCAATCGCAACCTCATAACCTGCAATACGTCCGACAACATAAGGGGTTCCAGTTCCCCAGGCGAGTCCGATTCCTAGCAAGGTCGTCCACTGGAATGGTTGTCGAAACCTCCAGCGGGATATCAACAGATGAAGTGTCAGAAGTGAAAATAAAAATGTAAAGGTCAAAAAGAGGCTCACCACAAATTCAGGTGAAGGGTATTGTCCCAAAAGGAACTTAAACGGTATGTAGATGAGGACCGCGGGAAGGGGCCCGAAATACATAAATATTTTTCCCTTGTAGTACGATGTATCATGTAAGCAATATGGTAAAGAATTGTAGCTTAAATTTTCGTATCGTATCTGTCCGTTATACTGAGGGTCATAAGGATTAGGATTATTTTTCAAAAACTCTGGGATTTCGATGGGAAAGTTGAGTTGCCCTTTTAAAAAAGCCTCAGATTGAAGCACATAGGAATAGTAATTTTCGTAGTAGTGGCATGTCTTGTGGGGAATGGGCTTCCACGTTCCGAGAGTGGCGAACCAATAATATGAAATAAACACGACGAAAGAAAAAATCGAAAAATACAGAACATCTAATCGCCGCTTCATTCCTCTAGAATTTCGGATTTTCGAATTTTAGGCAAAAAAAAACTGCTTGGGAGGCAGGTCACGGTGGCAGATTTCGCCATCAAAAATTGGAGCGAACCTACCTAAGCCGTTCAAACCAACTGAGGCTCGCGTATCTCGAATATATGCGATCTCGTGGAAAAGACAAGAAATTGATCTGTCGGAGCTGGCAAAACTGCGATGGGTCGACAAAATGCAAGTGGACGCCCTGGTTTATAAATTCGGGGTGAGTCGCACATTTTTAATTAAACAGCTTGGGATAATCCGAGCTAATCCGGATATGGTTAAGCATGGTCCGGCGAGATGCCTTATGAAATTGAAAGAAAAGCGATTTACCGGGCGCAAGTTTGAATCAAATGTTTAGGCGACCTTGCGCTTGGGAAATTCAAACGTGAACGTCAGCGTTGCTTTACAAGCTCCTGCAATGCGGGAAAGTAAATCAAGTGATGGCGTTCGCGAGTCAGTGCCGGATTCAATGCGACTGATTACGGTTTGGGTGGTACCTGCTAATTTTGCCAGCTCCACCTGAGTAATACCAGCTTTGAGGCGGGCAGTCCTAACAGCGTCAGCGATGAGCGTTTTTGCGCGCTCGGCCTCAAACATAACGCGGACTTCGTTATCTTTTAGAAGTTTTTGAATAAATTTATCAGCAGAATGATACGCTTTTCTTTTCTGTGTTTTCATATGCCTAAAACCTCCTTCATACGTTTTTCGGCAAGGTCCAAATCCCTTAAAGGGGTATTTGGAGTCGTTTTCTTAAAAGCATGCAAGATCACTATTTCATCTTGATCTACAAGCACGTAAGCCATTCGATAACCACCACCAGGTGCAGAAAATTTGATTTCCCAAAGTTTCCCGCGAAGCGGCTTAAAAGTGACCCGTACGTACGACAAGCCAAATTGCCCAAGACCAACAAGTACCTCCGCGAATCTAGCTCTATCCGCTTTTGAGAGTGATTCGATGAAGTCTTCAACTGGTGAACGTCCGCTCGAGGTGTGATAAAAGTTGATCTACATACTCTATAAACGAATATATCCAATTGGACATATTTAGTCAAGACAAATGTTTGAGGAGTTAACATCTGAGACGCCGCATTTTACATTTTCTAAACGCTCACCCGCGTTTTCATAACATCACTTCGGTAACTTTCGGCCAAGTTGGTAATTTCGACGATGTCAATTTTGATTGGTAAAGTGGATTCTTCCAATTTTTCCACAATGTCGCTCAACATATTTTTAGGCAAAACGTGAGGTCCTAATTCGTACAGGACATCCAAGTCTGAAAATTTTTTTTGTGTTCCCTTAGCCCGCGAGCCAAATATCCATACACGCACGCCGTAATCTTTTAATGGTTGAATTAGGGTGGCGTTGATGAATTCCCAATGGTGGTCTGCAAGCCCAAAGTTCATTTTGTTTTTAGGATGGCCAAAAGTTTTTGGGCCTCTGGATAAAAAGACAAAACTGTTTCAAAAACAATTTTTGCTATTTTTTCGTCATAGGTGTGCGAAGTCATGTTACGAGCTTTGATATAATGTAGCCAGGCTTCGGGGTTTTCGAGGATATCATTTCGCGCCAATTCACGAATTACAAGATTTGGTGCTGTCGAATTTGTTCCGATTATTTTTGCGGCTGTCTTCCAGGCGATTTCAATGCAAAATTCAAAGCGTTGTATGCAGGCATCACGAGCAATTTTTTTTGGAGAGTCACCCTTAACTTCTTGATGGTAATTGAGAGCTTCGCCCAGCGCATTTAAAGCCTTTTCAAACTCTGTGAGTGTTGCAGCCATCGATTCCCCAGAAAAAATTGGAGCGGAAGACGGGGATCAAACCCGCGACCTTCGCCTTGGCAAGGCGACGCTCTATCAGCTGAGCTACTTCCGCAAAGGATAAGAAAATTTAAGTTAACGGGTACGTTTAACCCTGTCAACTAAGAGGCTGATTTTTTAAGTACTTTTGAATGTAAGAGTATCCGGAAACAAGACTTAAAATAACACTTAGCCACATAATCCAGTAACCTATTTGATATATGGGAATTTTATCCAAGTATGGCAAGGGGATGGTATGCACCAACACGCAAGGGATGGCGACCATCTGAAAACCCGTTTTCCATTTACCCAAGGGATCTGCGCCAATCACAATGTTTTGGGCCGCCGCCACAGATCGCAGTCCATTGATGAATGCATCCCTGGCGATCAGGATAATCACCATAATCGGTCCCAAGCGTCCCGTCGGGATTAACATAATGAGTGTAGCGGAAACCAAAATTTTATCAGCGATGGGGTCAAGCAATTTTCCCATTATACTTTCAACTTGATATTTTCTGGCAAAGTGGCCGTCATAGTAATCGGTGATAGAGGCTACCACAAACAACACAGCCGCTATGATTCCGCCCCATTGACTGTCCCAGATCATAGCGAGGATAATTAGTGGCACCACTGCAATCCGTGATACTGTCAGCAATAAAGGAAGATTTTTGTGCATACCCTAATATTTTTCCTGTTCCTATCTCAACAGATTCATGCAGATCTGTACAGGCCCTTTTGGCGCTCAAAGCCCGAAGTCCAAAAAAGAATGCTAAAAGACGACCTGCTTGTTGTTTCAGCCCAAACAAGCGAAAAGAGAGAAAAGCTAAAGTATCACTTTAATGTTGTGGCCGGCGGTGTGGTAAAGTCCAATTACACATTTACGGATTCTGTGGTCCGTAATTTTGAGGATTTGAAAAAAGTTGACCCGCGTTTTCAAGAAGTGAGAATCATGAAAGACCAAAAGCAATTATTTCTGCATTTGGCGGTACTGGGCTACCACGCAAGAATGTATCTTAAAATGGATGAACAAAAAACAAACAACACGACAAAGTGGGACTGGGAGTGCATCGAAGGCAGTTTCAAAGGCATGAAGGGACTAATTAATATTCAAGAAATAGGGCGTCATAGAACTGAACTGTCTTTTGCATCCGATTATTTTTCTGAAAAATTGCCCCTTCCCAAAGCGATAGTTAACTTCGGCATAGAGATAATAGCACGACAGGTTGCAGAAAAAATGCGATCTTATATACACGCACAGGCAAAAATAAGGGGATACTACTTCAATGACGAAGGCTGAAAATCAACGCAGGTATCCGCGTGTTTTTTTGGATAAATCCTTGGGGGATTTCAAAGAAATGTTGGGCATCCAGGTGCGGTGGCCTAACGGCGATGTGGGCGGGGTGTTGGATATTTCCTACATCGGTGCGGCACTTAACAGGCCTGCGGGCCTTGATATTCCATTTTCACAAAACGAGCAATTGCCTTTGGAATTCCTGTTTGGAAATCATTCTGTCAATATCAATGTGTTTTTGGTGCGTAAATTGGATCATATCCTGGGTGTTCACTTCCCGGATCTGTCTGTTCAAGCACATTTGGAAATTGAAAATTTCTTAAAAGATAAAATTATAGGGCTAAATACCCATTATATTGAACCACGATTTTATTCAAGAACCCAAGACTTTTCACATTGGTACCACGGCCCAAATGATACCAATGTGTTTATATGGGAAGGTCATGAAAAGATTCTGAAGGCTACAATAGAACTGAACCATCAGGTTTTATTTTACGGCGATGGCGAATTTCACACGACAAAGGCATCTCCATGGACGCAAGATCCGACCGACGATTATGCGTACTACATTCGTAATATTGACGAAAAAGAATTGCTTAGTAAAGAATTGCTTAGTGGGCAAACTGTTTTTTTTGAAAAGGTGGTTTCGGTTTTGACCCAAATCCAAGAAAACCGCGACCCCATTGACCGGTTGTTAAATATTTTAAGAAACTATGACTGATTTTTATTATTCACGACGGATTCATTTTTACGAAACCGATCAGATGGGGATTGTCCATCACGCAAACTATTTACGAATTTTTGAAGAAACACGTGTTGCGTGGTTCAATCAAAAAGGTGCGTCAGACTTGCCATTCTGGGGCAATTATACGCTTGCGGTGCTCGCAACCTCTGTCCAACATAAAGGAATCGCGAATTTTAATGATGAATTCCGAGTAAAATTGCAAATCAGACAACAGGGGATTCGGGTTATATTTCAATACGCAATGTTCGTGCGGGATAGTTTGATTGCGACGGGGCACTCAGAACATGTGCTCTTGAATAAAGAACTAAAAGTGTGTAAACCAACAGAGGATTTGCTAAAACTACTGGAAGGTGAGACATGGACAGAAACCTGGCCCTAGAATTTGTTCGAATTACAGAGGCCGCTGCGATGGCCTCTGCACGCTGGATGGGACGCGGAAATAGCGATTCTGCTGATCAGGCGGCGGTCGATGCCATGAGAAAGGCCTTTGATACTGTAAATATCAAGGGAACAGTCGTAATTGGCGAAGGCGAGCGCGACGAAGCGCCGATGCTTTATATTGGTGAAAAGGTTGGGCGCGCAGGTAATGATGCAGCCGAAGTTGATATTGCGCTAGACCCTTTGGAAGGTACCAGCATAACGGCACGTGGCGGGGTGGGTGCGATCAGCGTGATTGCAGTTGCAGAAAGGGGAAAATTTCTTCATGCGCCAGACACGTATATGAATAAAATTGCTGTTGGCCCCAAGGCGTATGGAAAAATTGACCTAAAAAAAACTCCGGAAGAAAATATTCGCAAGGCAGCCGAAGCCTATGGAAAGTCTGTTTCTGATTTTACAGTGATTATTTTGGATCGCCCACGTCACGAAGAATTAATTCGTCGGGTACGTGAAACGGGTTGTCGCATTCACCTGATTCAAGATGGCGACGTATCTGCTGCGATTGCAACTGCGTGGGGCGATGCTGGCATAGATATGCTATTGGGCATTGGTGGCGCTCCTGAGGGCGTGATTTCAGCGGCTGCAATGAAATGTTTAAATGGCGATTTTCAAGGGCAGTTGGCGTTTCGAAATGAAGAAGAAAAGGCGCGTGCAAAAAAAATGGGAGTGACCCATCTGGATAAGATTTACACCCGGGACGAGCTCGCTAACGGTGATGTGATGTTTATAGCAAGTGGTGTGACCCATGGGCCGCTGCTTGATGGCGTCCGATTTTTATCAGGAAATCGTGTAAAAACACATTCGATTGTGATGCGCTCAAAAACGGGAACAATTCGTGAGGTAAGCGCGTACCATTTTTTGGATAAAAAACCACTCTAATCAATAATTATATGCCGCAAACCGTATCATGTTTTAAATGTCAAACCATCAGCACCACAAGCGACCGCTTCGGCCGTCGTGATGAATGTGCAAAATGTCGTAGCGATATTCATGTCTGTTTAAACTGTGTTCACTATGATCCGGGTGCTTATAACGAATGCAAAGAATCTTCCGCCGATTATGTTAAAGAAAAAGACCGCGCAAATTTTTGCGACTATTTTTCTCCCAGCAGCGAGGCAAAGAGCGAAAATAAAAAAGACGCAATACTTTCAGCCGCAGAAGCGCTGTTTAAGAAGAAGTAGTTTCGTACAGTTACAGTTCAATTAAACAGTTCAATTAAAAAGAATTAATTTTTAATTAATATCACTTTAAGGTCACCGTCCGATAATAAACTTACAACAGTCGCCAAGTTTTTGCGACAGAAGGTGAGGTCTTTATGAATCCATTAACAGTAGCTGCCGTCACAGCACTCATTGCTGGAAGCGCCGTTGCCGGGGAAACTATAGGGAAAGAAACCCCTACAAAGACGGAAGCTTCAAAAATTATGAAAAAGCATAAGAATGGAAAGCATCGAACGTCGTTTGTAACGACAACGCGTACAAGCTCATAAAAATTCTTTGCCCCCTTACATTGGGCAGGGCAGGCAAGGCTGCTCTGCCCATCCTTTTAATTAGGGCTTCCATTTCTTTGCTTGAGCAATGCATTGGTTGGGCGCATTAGAAATGCCGATATCAGCACCACGTTTCCATGCGTTGGTACAAGCGGCGCCGGCAATTTCTTTGTGCCAAACGTAGCGCCATGTGTCTGTTAGAATAAATTTACCTGCGCCGTGTGCAATTTGGATATGCTTCTGGATAATCATTTTTTTTTCCATTTCAATTACGATCAAACGAGGATCATTCAGGGCGATGGCCCATTGCAAATTTTCTAAGTCTACAGTTTTATATAACAGAGCTACGTAGTTGTCATAGCTGCGCGCTTGATAGTATGTGTTTTGATTTGCTCTGGTTTGAAAAAACACCCATTCATAGGCGTTATACTTTTTTACCAGATCAATTGCAGCGACAATAACGTCGTCGGTTTTAAATTCTGCATTGATGATGGCGCGGCCGTTTACCCATTTTAAGACCTGTTCGAAAGATGGAATATGTTCCTGTGAGAACTCAACTTTGCAGCGTTGAATTTCGGCATAGGTTTTTTGGTTAACAGGCCCTGTGCAGTTTGTTTTTTTGTCGAGAGTGCTATCATGAAGTACCACAGGTACGCCATCCAGTGTTGGTCGCAAGTCAGTTTCAATAATGTCAATTCCTGCGGCGATGACGCGCTTAAATTGCGCAAGGGTGTTGGAATCGGGGGTGAAAGTTCCGCCCTGATGTGCGCCTGTGATCACAGGTTTGGAATTTAATCTTTCCGTGATTGTTTCCGCATATGCCGGCGTAAAGGCAAATATTGCTAAGCAGATCCACTTCCCCAAACTTCCCCCCTCTTTTGATTTCAGTTACCGATATTTAGAATACCAATTGACGGCTTTGGAGAAAGAAAAAAGGACCCTGTAGTCAGAAACTGACATTTTGAATAGGCGTATTCGCGTTACATAATACTTGAAAGTTCTTGCCACTATTTGCAGAATCTGTCCTAATAGTGTTGATTAGCAGCATTAACAGGGGAATCGCCGGAGGCCAAATGGCTAGTGCAAATGCAACAGAAGTCTTTAACTGCTCGGTTCTGGAATTTTTTAAGATTATTTCTGATTATGAGCGCTATCCAGAGTATCTCTCTGAAGTAAGTTCATGCAAAGTCCTTGAAACCAGTGGCAACAAAAAACTTGTCGAATACGCTGTAAGCGTTATTAAGACTTTCAAGTACACATTGTGGATGACGGAAAATGAACCAACGTCCGTGACATGGGATTTTGCCGGCGGCGATATGTTTAAAACTTCGAGCGGTTCGTGGGTTTTAAAAGAAGAAGCTGGGAAAACACGGGCTACGTATACCGTTGAAGCAACATTTAAGGGGTTTGTGCCGGGCCCAATTGCAAAAGGTATTATTGAGGTTAACCTTCCGAACATGATGTCTTCATACCACAAAAGGGTAAAGCAACTGTATGGGCGATGAGAATTGGGGAATCGACGAAGAGGGTTCGGATCAACTCGCTGCCGGGCAAAAGGGCGGAGTGGGTGAAATTGTAAAAAAAGTTTTAGCTGTTGGAATTGGCGCTGCCTTTTTAACAGAAGAAAGCATTCGCAACTCACTTAAAGAAATTAAACTTCCAAAAGAAATAATTGCAGCCCTTATTCAAGGCGCTGCCAAGTCTAAAGAAGAAATCACAAATCGTGTCTCAAATGAAATTATAAAAATCATTTCAAAGATCGATTTTGTAAAGGAAGCTTCGCGGTTTGTCGAAGATCACAAGTTTAAAGTGTCGGCTGAAATCGAAGTTTTGAAAAAAAATGGCAACAATCAAGCTTCCGAATTAAAAATTGACGTTAAAAAATAAAAACATGAAATTGCATTTAGCCCCAATGGAGGGTGTGATCGATTCGATCTTTAGGGAGATTCTTACCTCTATCGGGGGAATCGATCAATGTGTTACTGAATTTTTCCGAGTGACGGATTACCAAATCATTCCAGACAAAGTATTCCTTCGAGAATGTCCTGAGCTTTTGAATCAGTCCAAAACCAAATACGGCGTTCCCGTTTTTGTACAACTCTTGGGTGGTCATCCAGAATTGATGGCTGAAAGTGCGCTTCGTGCGGCGAATCTTGGTGCTTGCGGGATTGACGTGAATTTTGGTTGCCCCGCAAAGACCGTGAATCGTAACGATGGCGGGGCAACATTGCTTAAATTTCCCGACCGGATGACCAAGATTTTAAAAAGCATCCGTCATGTGGTCCCCCGGAACATACCTGTCACAGCAAAAATTCGCCTGGGCTTTGACACCCCGGAAGCTTGCATTCGAAACGCCGAAGCTGTTGCGGCTGCGGGAATTACAACACTTACGGTTCATTGTCGGACAAAGACCGATATGTACAAACCGCCGGCATTTTGGGAGTGGATTCCAAAAATAAAAGAAAGAACCCAATTAAACATCATAGCTAATGGGGATATTTGGTCGTCTGACGATTTAAAACGCTGTTATGAAATTACCGGGTGTGATGAATTTATGATTGGAAGGGGGGCTATCGCAAACCCATTTATATTTCAACAAATTAGAAATCCTGACTTTTCTGTTACATGGGAAAATATAGGACCGCTGTTACCGATATTTTTTGATTCCAGCGCAAAACTGAAAAGCGATTTTTTTGCACAAGCCCGAACAAAGCAATGGCTCAGTATGATATCTAAAAAAAACGAGGCGGGACGCGAGCTTTTTGAAAAAATAAAAGCGGTTCAAAACCCATCAGAATTCCGTATGAGTCTGTGCCAGGCACCGCCTGTCCGCCCAGCGGACAGACGGTGCCTGGCACCTATTTGATCTTAAATAGAGTTTCGTGGAATGCCCGCAGCAAGGCGGGTTCAAAGCGGGCAGAAATTTTGTGGGTCATTAAATCAAGAGCTTGCGTTGGTGACATCGGTTCGTTGTAGGAGCGTTTTGTAGTAAGAGCATCGTAAGTATCACAAATGGCTACGATTCGAGCTAAGGGATGAATGTCTTCGCCCTTTAGCCCTTGGGGATAACCATTCCCAAGGAAATTCTCGTGATGTTCATAAACACAGGCACGAATTTCATCGGTAGCTTCAGGAAAGTTTTCTAAAATTTTTAGCCCATAACCCGGATGAAGCTTCATAATCTCCCATTCCTCATCCGACAGGCTTCCTTTTTTGGTTATAACATCGGTAGGAACGTAACGCTTCCCGATATCATGGAAAAATCCCCCACGCCCCAACTGTTTCAGCAGTTCGGGATCAGAAATTCCGGCGACTTGGCCCAGACCGATAGAGTATATACACACATCCAGGGAATGGTTATAGGTGTAAAAATCGTGGCTCGATAAACCCAAAAGTTCGGACATCGCAGCGTCTTCAGAATTCATAAATCCAATAATGTCATCAACAGCTTGTTTGGCATTGTTCAATGCGGTTTTCAGGTCTGGATTTTCGAACATTTCTTCGATAAGCGAAAATGTACTTTCTTTTAGGATAGTTGCCTTTTCACGAATTCCTAACTTCTCGTCATTTAGCTGAGTGGAAATATAGCTCTTATATTTTTTTCGATCGGTTTCCTTAACATAAAATGAATCCGGGGCGCGCTTTTCAAATGTATTGATTTTTTCGAGCTCAAGGGCTGAGCCCTCACGAAGGTACAAGACAAAACGATTGTTAAGCAGTAGGTAAAGGTCAAATGTAAGGGGACGGTCTGGATGTAGGCTATTGATTCTAATCTTAAAGTAGGTTTCCAAACAATCTCCGCAGCCGTTTGAGGGTCCAATTAAAGTCTAAGAGCATCCGGGATTGACTGTCTATGAAAACAATTCTATCCAAGTCCTATGGACTTGAATCTTGACACGCCAATACAATACGTGAAAGGCGTGGGTCCTCATTACGCTAAGGTGTTAGGTAAACGGGGAATCCACACAGTACAAGAGTTAATCGAGTGGTTTCCGCGCGCCTATGAAGATCGCCGAGCCGCACGCAACATTTACAGTCTGCAATTGAACGAAATCGTCAGTTTGAAAGCTGAAATCGTTAGCATCAAAGCCATTCAAATGGGCAAAAGCTACCGCAAGATATATGACGTTTTAATTAAGGACTCCACCGGTACCATTCATTGCAAGTATTTTCGCACGCCTTTCAGAGGATATTTTGATCGTCTCTCTGCCGGACAAATTGTTCGGGTTGTCGGGAAAGTGGTCGCGTATCGTGGGCAAAAGCAATTTTTGCATCCAGATATCAGAGAGGTGGGGGGTGAGGAGGATACGGATACACTGGTACCCATCTACACTGAAACAGAAGGTGTGACGCCGGGTAAGCTGCGCAAAGTTATGTTGCAAGCGCTAAGCGGTGTGAAAATCCCAGAAAAATTTCCAGATTGGATATTGAAAAAATATAATTTACCAAAACGGATGGATGCTTTGAAGCATATCCATGATCCGTTAAAGGATGTGCCCCAAGAATTTTCGGCGCTTCGATCTGAATTTCATAAACGAATTATTTTTGAAGAGTTCTTTTGGCTTGAGCTGGTTCTAGCGATGAGACAGCAGGGCATCATTCGTGAGCCAGCATTATCAATGAAACCGATCGAACGCTATTTGGAAAATATAAAAAAGGACCTGCCTTTCGAGCTGACAAATGCCCAAAAAAAGGCGTTGGATGAAGTGCTTTCAGATCTTCATCAGGATCATCCCATGCACCGGTTGGTACAGGGAGATGTGGGGAGTGGAAAAACCATCGTCAGCTTGCTGGCTGCAAATTACGTGATCAAAAATGGATATCAAGTGGCCCTAATGGTTCCTACAGAAATACTAGCGGAACAGCATTTTTTAAATGCCAGCAAGATGTCTGAAAAATTTGGGTTCAAAGTCGAATTGCTTACGGGCAAAATGACAACCAAAGAAAAAAGAGAGATCTCTGATAAATTAAAAAATCAAGAAATTGATTTGTGCATTGGAACCCACGCCCTTATTCAAGACGATGTTGAATTTAAAAAATTGGCGCTCGTAATTATAGACGAGCAACATCGTTTCGGGGTCCTACAGCGAAAATCGTTAAAATCAAAAGGCAAGTCACCGCATTTCCTGGTGATGACGGCGACTCCGATACCGCGCACGCTTGCGATGACAGTATATGGTGATTTGAATGTTTCCATTATTAATGAATTGCCCAAGGGACGTACCCCAATTGCAACACGAGTTGTATGGGAGAATAAACGCGGTCTGGTTGTTGGGTATATTAGCGAACAAATTAAAAAAGGTCGACAGGCATACATTGTCTATCCATTGGTGGAGGAAAGCGAAAAAATCGACTTAAAAGATGCAGTGACGAGCTTTGAACAATGGAAGACGGATCTTCCAGGCGCAAGCATTGGCCTGCTTCATGGTCGAATGAAGTCCGACGAAAAAGATGAAATCATGGGGCGTTTTCGGAAAAATGAAATCCAAATCCTTGTGTCGACCACGGTGATCGAGGTGGGTGTTGATGTCCCCAACGCAACGATGATGGTTATTGAACACGCAGAACGATTCGGCCTGTCCCAGTTGCATCAGTTGCGTGGACGTGTCGGCAGGGGAGCTCATAAAAGCGTTTGTGTTCTGATGCTTGGAAAGGCTGTCAGCCAGGAGGCTCGAGAGCGCACACAAATAATGGCGGAAACATCGGACGGATTTAAAATTGCTGAAGCCGACTTAGAATTCCGAGGACCGGGTGAATTTTTAGGTTCCAAACAATCCGGTTTACCGGGATTCAAAATGGCCCACCTGATTCGTGATACAGATATTTTGCAAAATGCACGAGAAGCCGCATTTGATTTAATTAAAAAAGACCCCGACCTTATGAGGCCTGAAAATCAACATATCAAAGAAGAGCTCACTCGTTATCAGAGCGCAACCCAGCTTGCCACCGTTGGCTAGTATCTATTTGACAGAAAATTTAAGAAATTTGACGATGCTTAACTGTAACCATAAGCAAAACGTATCGAATGATCACCCAATGATAATATATTCTAATGACGCCATCTGTTGACATAAGATTTGCTAATTTTCTACTCGTAAAGTTTACAATTCCTTGATCAAATTTTGAGTCGGGGGGAAGGCATGCAAAAATCAATATCATTTTTATTATTTGTTTTACTCGCAATACCAGCACATTCGAAAGAGCTTTTACTTACCAACGGTGCAGTTGATATTCAAAAGACAAAAGGTTCCTTCAAAAATTTAGATCACAGGCAAGCTCAAGGTGAATATGCGTTTAATGAGTTCTTTATAATTCAATTCAAAAATACGATTCAGCCAAGCGATCAAGAAATTTTAAAAAGTAAGGGGATTGAAATTGTTCGATACATTCCCGACGACGCCTATCTTGTGAAAGCTAAAACATCAGATATTTTGATCCTAACGGCCACATCAAAATCGCTCTACGACGTGACACCGTTTCTTCCAACCTGGAAGCTGAGTCCAGAGTTCGGCCGATTAAGCGTCTTTGATCAGTCGCAAAATGAAGTAATTAACGTGCGCTTATTGCCAGGGACCGACCTGGACAAAATTAAAATAGCACTAGGCCAAATTCCAAGCTTGGAAATCATATCATTTACAGCGTACGAGCTTGTCGTAAAAGCTCCGCGTGCGGCCGCTTTTGATTTGTCTGCGATCGAAGGAGCGGAGTGGATTCAGCTTCAACCTAAATTAGAAACCTTTGATTTTTTGGACTTCAAAGAAGACTCAGTTGCTGAGGCTCCGCCATCACTAACAGGTTATGAGTCTGGAACAAAAGTGATGAAATTCGACAGTGCATGGGCACAAGGTTTTAGGGGGCAAAATCAAACGGTGGCAATGGCAGACACAGGGCTTGATACAGGAAATTTAAGCGATCTCCATCAGGACCTTCAAACCGTAAAGGCAGGAATTCCTATGGGTCTATTTTCAAACTCGTGGGCAGACCCGCAAGGGCATGGGACGCACGTTGCCGGTTCTGTTGTGGGGACTGGTCGAATGAGCCAAGGGCAAATCCGTGGCGGTGCTTATGCTGCAAACTTTGTTGCAGTAAGTATTTGGAGCGATCTTTTTGGGAATATTTCCATTCCACCGCAATTTCAAACGGTGTTTCAAAAGCCATATGACACTGGTGCACGTATTCATACAAATTCGTGGGGAAGTGCTGCAAACCTTGGTGGATATGATAACTTTGCCGCCCAGGTGGATCAATTCATGTGGGATCATCCAGATATGCTGGTTGTTTTTGCCGCTGGAAATAGTGGCCAGGATTCAAACAAAGACGGCGTTGTTGATGAAAATTCAATCGGCTCTCCTGGAACGGCAAAGAATACTCTAACAGTGGGAGCGTCTGAAAATCTTCTTTTAGAAGGCGGCCGCCAAAAATCCCACGTTGAATTAAAGGATGGCGAAAAGAAATGGGGCGCGGAACCAATTCGGAGCGATAAATTATCGAATAATGAAGGCGGAATTGCCGTATTTAGTTCCCGCGGCCCTACGAAAGATGGCCGTATCAAACCGGACATTGTTGCGCCGGGAACAAACATCGTAAGTCTTCGATCTCGGGACCCCCGCGCAACGACATTGTTATGGGGGGAATACAACGAACATTATGTCTATGCCGGCGGAACATCAATGGCAACGCCGCTGACTGCCGGTGCTGCGGCCGTGACTCGCCAAGTGTTAGTTGAAAAATTGCAACAAACAAACCCGTCGGCAGCGCTTGTCAAAGCCGCCCTTGTCCATACAGCGGTAGATTTATTTCCTGGGCAGTATGGGGTGGGTCCGACCCAAGAGATCCCAAAGCCTGCGCCTAACAACCAAGAAGGATATGGACGTGTTGACATGGACTCAGTCACATATTTGGACCCGATCATTTTGGATGATAACAAGGTGGGCATCGGTGCCGGCGAGGTTAAGACCTATTCGTTGGAAGCATCAACAGGGGCGATAATTCGCGTGAATTTGGCGTATACAGACTATCCCGCAAGTGCTGCCGTACAGAAAACACTGGTTAACGATTTGGATGTAGAAATTATTGCCCCCAATGGCGATATTCACAGCATCAGCGATCGTGTAAATAATATGGAAATGGTGCTTTTAAATAGCGCCGTTCGGGGCACATATCAGATCCATGTAAAAGGTATAAATGTGCCGCAGGGGCAAAATGGGAAACAACCGTATGCACTTATCGCGTCATTAGCTAAAGGCGCGAACTAGGTAAAAAATCCTTAATAGGCTGCCGCAGTTAGTACATTCTTGATAAGTCGTGTCAAAAATGGTACATAAAATGGCTGGGGCGAGCCCTGTACTTTTTAGTGGGGTTCTTAGGTTATCAGAGGAGTACGGATGTCGACATTCAAAGTTGGTGATAATGCTGTTTATCCAGGTTACGGGGTCGGGGAAATAAGCTCTATTGAAACTAAAGAAATCATGGGGACCCAACATACATTTTATTCTATTCGGTTATTGGATTCAGGTATGAAAATCATGGTTCCTAAGAAAAAAGCTCAAACGGTGGGCTTGCGTCCTATTATAACTAAAACAGAGGCAGAAGACGTGATTCAGGTCTTAAAAAAGACCGATGTAAAAATCGATAATCAAACTTGGAACCGTCGTTACCGTGAATATATGGAAAAAATTAAGACAGGCTCTGTTTTCGAGATCGCAGAGGTTTTGCGGGACCTGTTCTTGTTAAAAGTAGATAAAGAATTGAGCTTTGGGGAACGAAAAATGCTCGATACAGCCCGCAGCTTACTCATTAAAGAGCTCGCACTTGCAACCAATAGCGCCGAAGAAAATATCGAAAGCGAAGTAAAACAAATCTTCGGATTGCACTAAGTTTAAAGTCCATTTGTCCTATGCCATAGAACTGGCTATTATAGACATCTATGTCTAATGTAAAAGTACGTTTTGCCCCTAGCCCTACTGGTTATCTTCATGTAGGCGGTGCTCGCACCGCCTTACACAACTATCTATATGCTAAACGCAAAGGTGGAAAATTCATCCTAAGGGTCGAAGACACGGACCAAGAGCGTTCCACTGAAGAGGCTTTACAAATGCAGCTGCAGGATTTGAAATGGTTGGGCCTAACATGGGACGAGGGACCTCAGGTTGGTGGCGATTTTGGCCCCTACAAACAAAGCGAACGACTATCAATTTACAAAAAATACGCTGATGAAATTTTAACTAAAGGTAAAGCTTATTATTGTTTTTTAACGGACGAAGAAATTGATAAGCAACGGGAAGATGCGATGAAAGCAGGACGCCCACCGCAAGTTCAAAGCCCATACAGGGATTGGTCTACGGAAAAGGCTTTGACTGAAATAAAATCGGGAAAAAGAGCTGTTGTACGGTTTAAGGTTCCTAAAGAGGCAACAGAATACGGTTTTACTGACCTGGTTCGCGGTGACGTTAAGTTTCCTAGCGATATGGTCGGGGACTTTGTATTGCTTCGATCAGACGGTATGCCAGTTTACAATTTTTGCTGTGTGATTGACGACCATTTAATGAAAATCACCCATGTTTTGCGTGCAGAGGAACATTTAAGTAATACTTTAAGGCAAATGATGATTTATGAGGCCTTGGGTTGGGAAACTCCACAGTTTGCACATCTTTCAATTATCTTGGGGCCTGATAAGCAAAAACTTTCAAAACGCCATGGGGCAACCAGTTGCCACGAGTACATGGAAAAAGGTTTTTTACCCGAAGCTTTAAATAATTTTATCGCGCTCTTGGGTTGGAGTTCTCCAAAGGGCCAAGAAATTATGTCAATGAAAGAATTAATCGAGCAATTTGATCTGGATCGCATGACCTCAAGCCCTGCTGTATTCGATGAAACCAAATTGCTATGGGTAAATGAGACCCACTTGCGTGCGTTGCCAAACGCAGATCTTTGGATGCGTGTAAAACCGTTTTTAGATAAACACAATGTGAATTATTCCGGTGATTCTGATTGGCAAAGTAAATCCCTGGACGCTTTTAAACCTGCAATGAGAACTTTGCTGGATGGAGTAACATTATTCAGTTTGCTCGATGATGAAAGCTTTGCGGTCTACGAGGAATCTCGAGAGGCTTTGAATTGGACAAAATCTGAATCGGTGATTTTGGCCTGGAGTGATTTAGTTAAGGCATCAGGTAAGGAATATCTTTCGGCGCTTGAGTTTGAAGCGATACAGAATCAAGTGAAGGAAAAGTGTCAGGTAAAGGGGAAAGAGCTTTTTATGCCAATTCGGGTTTCTGTTATCGGTAAACCTCACGGCACAGAGCTTAAATTATTGGTTCCGTTATTAAAAGTAGACTCTCTAGTTAAAAGAGCGAGCAAGACAATTCGCGCAGCAAAAGAAAAACAATTCAAACCGTCGCCTGTCGCTGAAGCAGAGAAGCATTGATGGCAGATCTTGTTATTTACAACAGTGAGACTCTTAAAAAAGAAAAGTTCGAGCCCTTGAGTCCTGGACAAGTGAAGATGTACGTCTGTGGCCCTACGGTTTACGATTATCTTCACGTTGGAAATTTTCGCGGGCCAATATTTTTTAATCTCGTGCGAAATTGGCTTGAAGAGGGGCATGGGTACAAAGTGACCTACGTCTATAACTATACGGACGTTGATGATCGAATTATCGACAAGGCAATCAAAGACAATAAACCCTCAACAGACATTTCGGAATTCTATATAAAAGCATTTGAAAGTGATTTTAGCCGCCTGGGTCTGCGCAAGCATGACAAAAATCCTCGAGTGACCGAGTATATTAAAGAGATCGTCGCTATTATCCAAAAAATTATTGATAATGGGCTTGCCTATGTAAGAGACGGTGAGGTGATATTTTCCACCCGAAAATTTAAAGAATACGGTCGACTGTCACATAAGAATTTGGACGAACTGATGGCGGGAATTCGAATTGAAGTTTCTGATAAAAAAGAGAATCCGCTGGATTTTACATTGTGGAAGCCCGCAAAACCTGGTGAGCCCAAATGGCCAAGCCCCTGGAGTGAGGGCAGGCCAGGTTGGCACATAGAGTGTTCTGCAATGGCATCCAGTATCTTGGGAGAGCAAATTGACATTCATGGTGGTGGAATTGATTTGATTTTTCCACATCATGAAAATGAAATTGCACAAAGCGAGGCCGCGTGTGGGAAAAAATTTGTGCGATACTGGATGCACAATAATTTTATCAATTTTGGTGCGCAAAAGATGTCCAAATCTTTGGGCAATGTCAAAACGGCACACTCATTTTTAGATCATTTTGGAGCCGAAGTTTTGAAATTTTTAATTTTGCGAGCACATTATAGAACTCTGGTCGATTTCAGCGATGGACAAATTCAAGACGCGATTCAAGGGTTAGGGCGCATTTATTCGGCGTTGGCGGTGGCGCAGGATGTATTAGAAAGTGGAGTGGCAAGCGAATCTACCCCCAAAGCATTTGTCGATATAACAGCTAAAGCTGACCAAGAGGTTGCAAACGCCCTTAATGACGATTTCAATACGCCAAAAGTAATGGCTCAAATTTATGAGGTTGTCCGGTACTTCAACGGGCAGCATAAGCGGGGTCAGAAGCCGAATGGGGCGACGGTAGGTTTGGCAAAAGCATTTTTAGAATGGATAAAAAAGTATGGCAAGTTGATGTCCCTATTTCAAGAGGATCCGAAGACTTACCTTTCTCAAACAGACGATTTGCTGTTGGAAAGAAAAAATCTAAAACGACCAGATGTTCAAATCATTGTAGATGAACGTGTCATAGCTCGTAAAAATAAAGATTTTAAAAAGAGCGACGTCTTACGCGATCAGCTACTGGCAATGGGAATTCAAATTCAAGATACTCCTCAGGGAACATTTTGGGAAGTGGCGAAGGCTACCGAGTAAAGTTTTAAAATGGCTAAAAAGAAAAAATTTAAAATACATTCCGAATATAAGCCTTCGGGGGATCAACCTAAGGCTATCAAGCAACTAGTATCAAATATTATAATGGAGCAACCGTCCCATCAGGTTTTATTGGGGGTTACGGGGTCAGGAAAAACATTTACAATGGCGAACATGGTAGAGCAGGTGAACTTGCCGACGCTTGTTTTGGCCCCCAACAAGACATTGGCTGCGCAATTGTACACAGAATTTAAAGAAATTTTTCCAGAGAATGCTGTTGAATACTTTGTTTCATATTATGATTATTATCAACCTGAGGCATACATTCCGGCAACCAATACGTTTATCGAAAAAGATTCTGCCATCAACGAGCAAATTGATCGTATGCGGCACTCTGCCACGCGGGCATTATTAGAGCGCAATGACGTCTTGATTGTAAGTTCTGTGTCATGCATTTACGGTATCGGTAGTCCTGATATCTACAAAGAAATGGTTTTGCAGGTAAAGGTGAATCAAAATATCAAGCGCGATAATTTCTTGCGAGAACTTGTGAAAATCCAATATCAAAGAAATGATGTTGATTTCCATAGGGGAACCTTTCGGGTGCGTGGGGATGTTGTTGAAATTTTTCCCCCGTCGGAAGAAGAGCGTGCGCTCCGAATCGAATTTTTTGGCGACTTCATTGAAAAAATACTTTGGACGGATCCGTTACGTGGTGAGATTTTAGGCGAAATGAAAGATGTATCCATTTATCCCACAAGCCACTATGTCAGCACTGACCAGATTATGAAGCGTGCAATTAAGACAATTCAAGAAGAGCTTCGGGGTCGTTTGGTTGAATTGAAGAGTAATATGAAACTTCTTGAGGCTCAAAGGCTTGAACAACGAACCTATTACGACATTGAAATGATCGAAGAGATGGGGTTTTGTTCAGGTATCGAAAATTATTCTCGGCACATCACGGGGCGTGGACCGGGAGAGGCTCCTCCGACACTGATAGATTATTTTCCAGAGAACTTCTTATGCTTTGTCGATGAGAGCCATGTGACAATACCGCAGGTGGGTGGAATGTATCGCGGAGATCGGGCAAGAAAGCTCACTCTTGTAGAGCATGGATTCCGCTTGCCGTCAGCGCTAGATAACCGACCACTTAACTTTGAAGAATTTGAAAAAATTGTCGATAAAGTTGTTTACGTATCTGCAACTCCGGCCGAATACGAATTTAATAAAAGTAACGGGTTAATCATAGAGCAGATTATTCGGCCGACCGGATTGTTAGATCCCGTGGTTGAAATTCGTTCTGCAAAAAATCAGGTGGACGATTTGTTGGCTGAAATTCGAAAAAGAGTATCGAAAAAAGAACGAGTGCTGGTGACAACTCTTACGAAACAAAGTGCCGAGGATTTGACAGAATATTTTTCCCAGCTGAAAGTGAAAGTAAAGTACCTTCATAGCGAGATCAAAACTGTCGAGCGCACGGAAATCATTCGTGATTTGCGGATTGGTATTTTTGACGTCTTAATTGGAATTAATTTGCTGCGAGAAGGCTTGGATATACCAGAGGTGAGTCTTGTTGCGATTTTAGAAGCTGACAAGGAAGGTTTTTTGCGATCGGAACGATCCTTGATTCAAACCATAGGCCGGGCTGCGCGAAATTCTGAGGGCGTGGTTATTCTGTATGCGGATCGAAAAACAGCAGCAATTGAAAAGGCGGTAAGGGAAACAGATCGTCGTCGTCAGATTCAAAAAGAATATAACGAAAAGCACGGGATTACCCCTGCCACAATTAAAAAGAATATTTCAAAGGGGTTGATGGAGATTTATGAGATGAGTGATTACGTTATCCCTATCAGTGGCGAGAAAAGGTCCGTAAAAGATGCCCCTGCGATTCGCAAAGAAATCGAGACGTTACGCAGGGAAATGAAAGAGGCTTCTGATCAATTGGATTTTGAACGCGCAGCTGAGATTCGTGACGAAATCAAACGTCTAGAGTACAAGGAGCTGGAATCAAGAGAGTCCTTGGAATGACTAAAGACCAGATAAAAGAATTGATATCAAAATTTCCGCAAGAGCCGGGCGTTTATCTTATGAAAAACGATGCGGATCGAATTATTTACGTCGGAAAGGCAAAGCGGATTCGAGCACGGGTTTTAAGTTATTTCGGGAATGGGGATATATCTCCCAAGACAAAATTCCTTGTAAGCCAGATCAAAGATATCGCGTATCTTATTACAAAAACAGAAGTTGAAGCGTACTTACTGGAAGCCTCTCTGATCAAAAAACATAAACCGCGTTATAATATTCGGCTTAAGGACGATAAGGCTTACCCGTATGTTAAATTCAGTATGACCGATGAATTTCCAAGGCTTTATTTGGTTCGAAAGGTAAAAAAAGATGGGGATCTTTATTTTGGCCCTTATACGGGTGGTTGGTACGTTCACCAAATCATTAAATTCTTAAACCAAACCTTTCAAATCCGCGATTGTAGCGATCATTTTATGAAGAATCGAACACGACCATGCTTGACCTACCAAATCGGTAGATGTACGGCGCCGTGTGTGAATTACATCAGCGCTGACGATTACGGGAAAAATATCAAACGAGCAATACAGTTTTTGCGAGGAAAAAATAAAATAGTATTAAGGGAATTGGAAAGTGAAATGAAAACTGCCGCCAAAGAGGAAGACTTTGAAAAAGCGGCCAAGGTTCGTGATGCGGTTACAGCCATTGCGAAGATTATGGAAAAGCAGATAGTGGTGAACGACGATGTGGATCTTGATCAAGACGCAATAAGTTTTTTTGGCGATGAAAGGGGAACGAGTGTTGAGGTTATTCACGTTCGACAGGGCCGGGTGATTGGTTCACGGTCGCACTTTTTGGCTCAAGTTGTGATGACTACCCCAGAAGAAGATCCACGGGATTGGTTTGTCTCTTTTATCAACCAGTACTACGAAGACAATATTGTCCCGGATGAAATTCTTATTCCGATTGATTTGGGACGTGAAATTATCCCTCTTTTACAAGCAGTATTGAAAGAGCGTTCGGGGCACAATGTTTCGATACGGTATCCGATGGATACCGAGGGGGCAAAACTTGTCGAGATGGCCGATAGGAATGTCAAACAAAAATTCAAAGACCATGTGAGCAAATCCGAAAGCAAAACAGGGGCACTGGAAGAGATCAAAGAAAAACTACATCTGGGCGGAATTCCTCGGCGGATTGAATGTTTTGATATTTCGCATTTGCAGGGTAAAGAGACCGTTGCGTCCCAAGTGGTGTTTGAAGAAGGTGTTCCCAATACGGATCAATATCGCCGATACAAGTTAAAAACGGTTGAGGGAATCGACGATTATAAATCAATGAAAGAGGTTTTGACACGAAGACTTTCGCACATGGAATATGATGACCCAGATTTGATATTGATTGATGGTGGCAAAGGGCAGTTAAATGTTGTTGTCGAAGTTCTAAAGGAATTGGGCCGCACGGAATTGGCAGTGGCCTCGATTGCCAAAGCAAGAACTGAACAAGATTTTCAGTCCGAAGAAATTAGGCGAAGTGAGGAACGGTTTTTCTTACCAGGACGTGCAAATCCCGTTATTTTTAAGCCCACATCAGAAGCCTATAAGATTTTAGTAAACCTTCGCGATGAGGCTCATCGATTTGCGATTACCTATCACCGGAAGCTTCGTGAATCGTCAGTTTTTGAAAGTGTGCTGGATCACATTGATGGTCTGGGACCTAAAAAGAAAATGGAACTGCTGCAGAAGTTTCCGTCGATTGATTCTATCCGTGAAGCCACAGTCGATGATCTGGTAAAGGTGAAAGGGATGAGCAAAGAGCTTGCAACCAAGGTATTGGAAAAACTCCACGAAGAGTCCCATACAGCAGATGAAGAAGCCGCAGCCAATAATGATGGTGGCGAAAAGTAGAAACTTCAGACAATCCTCAGGCAGCGCCGCTCACTACTGTGAGCATCGCACATTGCGGAACTCGTTTTTACAAGGTGTAACAATACGCTAGCGGGTTCCGGATTTTTCTTTTTCAACAATCAAGTGGGCCAGCTTTAGCATCGTATCATTTGGACTTGCCAAAAATTGAGTCTGTTTTTGAATGTTATTAAGTGCTGAGTTGATCTAAGCCCAAGACAGAAACTGAGGCCCCAAGACCCATACCGTTCGAATGAATGTTGACCTTTATGGTGATAAAATTTGAGGTTTTATTGTTCTTGCAGCGCAATGACTATTGCCATTTAGACAGCTTTCAAATACCTTCGTTCACATGCAAAAGGAACTTTTTAGCAGAGCAGAAAAATCTTACGGCGGCGAACTTTTAAAAAAGCGAAAAGGTCGCCTTTCAGGGCGCCCAATTGTGACCAGACAAACGATGCATCTGGTTCTGAGATCTTCGCAAGCAAAGGGAGGGTGGTCCTTTTTGGCGCCTCACAATAAAAAAAACATAAAAATTATTCTGAGGAAATTCTCGACAAAATATGAGGTGAAACTTCTTCATGGGGCTAATGTTGGAAACCACATTCATTTGGAAATTCAGCTTACAAACCGCCATACCTATAAGCCCTTTATTCGCGCTATTACAGCAGCTATTGCAATGAAAATAACGGGCGTGAGCCGATGGAAAACAAAAGCCCAAGTCGGAATTACGAAATTCTGGGACTTGCGCCCATTTACCAGAGTAGTAATTGGCTGGAAGGCGCGCTTATCATTAAAAGATTATATAAAAATAAATAGCCTTGAGGGGCAGGGATTTAGGCGAGACGTAGCGAAGGTTCTTATTCAGCGTCAGCGTGAACTATTGCAATCGGGCTAGCTGTGGTGGTGGCAGCTAAAAGCTGGCCTACTTGCGTGTTGAAATGCCGTCCTTGGCCCTATCTAACTTATTATTTTTTTTGAAAAATCTCAGACAGTCCTCAGGCAGCACTGCTTACTACTGTGAGCATCGCACATTGCGGAACTCGTTTTTAAAGAGCAAATTGTCGGAAAGTAATAGTTTTACTGTTACTATAAATATTTGTTATAGACTGACTGCCGGAAACTATTATAACTCGATAGAAAATGTTCATGTATAACGAAACCGTCTTGAAATCTTCAACACTTTGACAGTAAAACACGATCACCTGACACGAAACGCGCAAGAGCGGGGGCCTAAAGCCGGAACTGTTAGGGTAGTTAAGAGTAATCTTAAATGATTTTGAAACAAGAGGGGCAATAGAGTTTCAAAATGGCATAGAGGGGGGAGGATTTAAGGGAAAGCTTTCTAAGGTATCCCACGACCGGTGAAGGCTTGTAAAGGGGCGACGACCGTGAGACTGAAATCCTTAATCCTGTCGATCACAGTATTATTTTCTGTAGCCGCAAATTCTGCATCTATCGATGATTATACATATACAGTGAATGCACCGCCACGAGAGATCCAATCGGTCCTTCGAGCGTGGGCAGAAAATCCAGACTATCTTCCGCCTGACAATATGTTTACCAATATGGCCCAATTCCCTACTGGTGAGATATTTACTGTTGCATTAGTCAGACTCGAACACTGGTTTTATAGAGATATAAATCTGGACGATCCGAACAATGTTCTTGTTAAAAAAATGATATTCAGAACCATTAAGTTGCTAGGCGCAATTGGACAAAAAGAAGTTCATTACTACAATCCTGAAAATGGCGTCTTAGAACAGATATATGCAAAAGACACCTTGGAAAGTTTTGTCGAGTTAGTAGAAAAGCACCTTTTCAACCGTCCGTATATGGAGCAGCTCCGAAATGAACTTATTGCTGCAAAACAAAGGGTAGAGGGTAAACCTGCGTCAGTGCTGGGTTCCTTAAACCTCGTCATTGCTCGCCGAATGAAGGAGCGGGAGGCTAAAAATAAAGCGCAAGTACCGCTCCTTGATAATAGGTCGAAAAAAGAAGCGCCGACAGAATCTGATTCAACAGTAGCTCGACGGGAAGGGACGCTCGGGCTACCTGGGGTGAAAAGAAATTTTGACTTTGATGAGTCCCGAATCGAAAAATTCAAAACGCACTTAGAACGTATACGCGGCCAGCAACGAGTAAAGGATCGTTACCTCAACGTAGCTTTAGAAATTAAAACAATGGGAATTGGACATCGCACGCGACCATACGTCACAGCTTACAAAATGGGTTCACCAGGAAACGGAAAGGATACGAGCACAGAGGCGCTCGTGGATGGTCTGTTTGATCAAATCGGAGCTTATCAGAAGTTAGATGGTGGAATTCCAATGTTTTTCCGACTCCCTGTAATGAGAAGAGATGCAGATCTTTGGAAGGTTATCGGGTCTAATACAGGGTACAAAGGCTCAGAGGGGATCACACCGTTCATTCGCTGGCTTGTGAAATTTTCAGCAGGAAGATATGAAATAAAACAAGACACAAATGGACCAATGGGTATGGGAATGAAGGAAGGTGATCCTTATATTATAGAAAATCCCAACTGGAAACCGGGAATGGTTTTAGATGGATACTTTCCCCCAGAACTCGGGGTGCTGTTTGCAAATGAATTCCATAATTGGTCAAGAAATGCAAAAGATGAATTTTTGAAGCAATTCATTGAAAAAGGTTATGTATCTTTAAATAATCCAGGTAAAGGAGTAGCCGAGCTCTATGTGCCTGTGAACATAGATATCGCTTCAAACGAGGGGATTGGATTGATGTCCCCGCGTGAAGCCGATGGACGGGTTGTGGGAAATCGTCCCAAAACATACGAGGAAACCCAGGCGGCTTATGAGCTTTATGCTGATCGTCCCGATATTTTAAGGGATGAAATTTTAAAAACAAATGCCTTCGATGGCCCCAATGTAAACTCTGAATATCGTCGTGGGATTTCTGAAGAAACGCTCAATCGTATTTCAGATTCGGAGCTTATCCTTATGGAAAATACGTCACCTGAAAACTTGCGTCTGATTGCTCGTGATAAGCTTGCAAAGCTTGGGGAAGTTATGGACGCGGCAACGGGATACTACGGCAGCATTTCCTTCGAACCGAGTGAGGCATTGGTTAATTTTATTCAAGAATATCATTATAATCCAGAAGCGAATGCTCGCCCAATTGAAGATAAGGTAAATACCGTCGTCCGGGACACAATTTTTGATGCTATAAAACAGGGCCTGATCAAAGGGAATAATAACGGGAAAGGGCATCAGTTTAAGCTTGATATCGAAGTTCAGCAAAATAAAGTCGCATTTTTAGTGTTCAATGATTTTACTTCGGGAAGAGAACTGTTTCGCCAAGAAGTTCGTGTAACTCGTGCTGATATTCCAAAGATGCCTGTTCAAAATGAAAAAATTAAGGCCATTGGCATGGCAAAACGATTGAAGGATAATGTCTATGGGGTAGACCAGGTGCTTGAAAAATTGGAAATGATTTTTACCAATATTCAAGCTTCGCAAAATCGTGCACGCAAAGAGTTTAGCGACCACAGCCCGGCCCAAAAAATTGCTTTGCTTGGAATTTCTGGCGTTGGGAAAACTGAGGTTGCAAAAGAGGTCGCAGCGGATCAGCTTCCAGGCGGTGCAGACGACCTTTTCGTCGTTGACTTTAATACGCTTACCACAGAAGCCGAGGTGACCAAGAAATTCTACGGAGAAAAAAATGGAGAATCGTATATAAAGTCGGATTTTATGAATCAATATGATCGTGGGAACGGGACGGTCTATGTTTTATTGGAAGAAGTTGTAAATGCAGCTCTGACAAATCCTAGAATTTTAGTACCATTATACCCACTGTTTGATGAATCCGTTGTAAAGTTATTTTCTGATAACAAGCCACGTCCGATGACAAATGTTGTTTTTGTATTAAATGGAAATGTTGGGGCTCAAATGTATCAGGCTATTCCCAAAAACATTCCAGAAACAGAGAAAATGACTGCCTATGTTGAGATGTTCCGACAGTTTCTAAGGGATCGAGGCGCTCAACGGCGCGCACTGGAAAAAGAAATGCCGGTCGCGTTGGTGAATCGTATTCCGGAAAATAATATTATTTGGTTTGGGCCGCAAAATTTTGATACTGCTCGGCGGGTGACAATGAAATTGGTCGGTCGCAATGTTGAGAAAATGAAAGTTTTAGAGGGCGACCGCGGCTGGGACGTGATGTTCGACAGTGAAAAAGATTATCTTCGAATGGTCGATCTGGTTGAAGAAGCGGCCTTTACAGCAGAAACTCAAGGTCGTGGTATTCGAAACTACATTAACGGATCAATGAGCGAAGGCACTCTCCGTTATTTGTTGGTTAAAAACAACGTAGCGTCTGGTAGCCAAGTGGTCCTAAAAGCGCGCCAAGAAAAATACGAGCGTGAATTTCGCGGTACGATTTCAAGCATCTATGCAGAAGCGTCGGACAACGATGTGATTTATGACGTTCTTGTTTCAGATGGCCGTACGTTGGAATGGAGATTAGAGCGCAATGAGCGACAGTATTTTCCGACTATTAATCCAGAAGATCAAATCATCACAGCAGCGCATGAGGCGGGCCATAATATCGTCGGTCAAGTTTTAATGGGTGATAAGGATATGAATGATATGATCACGATTATTCCGGGCGTTGCAAATATTGAAGACCAGTGGATTCGATACCTAGGCTTAGCATCGACAGATGAAAAGGAAATCATGATCATGACAAAGCAAGCGTTTATTGAACAAGCGGCGCGCCTGCTGGGTGGTGCTGAAGCGCAAAAGCTTGTGACGATAGGCGCACGTGACGATTCTGGAAAGAGCAATGATATCGAACGTGCCAATGCGGTGTTGACGTATGCAATTCTTAAGGCGGGCGTGTTCCCGGAGTGGGGTAATTACAAAGCCAATAGCCCAAGTGATTTAACCGGTGACCGCCGGAAGCTGTATGAAAAATTGCTTAATCAATCTTTAAAGCAGGCACAAGCATTAGCGCGAAAGACCTTATTATTGAACTATGATTCTCATCTGGTTCCAATGATGTTGGTATTGGCTGAAAAGGGGATCGTATTAAAACCAGAACTTGATAAATTCTATTCTGAAAGAACAGTGAAAAATCCATACAAGTATGGAGCAGTTAGAGAGTTAACGACGTCCTCTGCCGCGTCTTTGAAGGCGCGATTTGCATCAAGATATAAACCAACAACGCGAGACTCAAAATTGTTGCCGCATTTACCAAGGCCACAAACTGTCTCTGGGACAGGAGACTTTGTAAAAGCGCAAAAAGAAAAAATTGTATCACAAGTTCCAATACCGAATTCAGCTCCGATTCGTGGGAAGACGAGCATGAAAAAACAATTGCCTGTAGGGGGCAGTTGTTTGAATCTCTTCGGAGGGAATTAAACCTCTTGATTGATTTGAGAGCCGAGGGGTCTAGTTTCTGAGCCACCTGAAAAGGTGGCTCTTTTTTTTAGGGTGCCAGACACCCATTGTCCGGTGGGCGGATGTTATTGGAGGTCAAATACGTTTACTTTTGTTTTAATGCCGCAGGCAGGGCATTGGGCGGCCTCTTGAACTTGTTTTGCTTTAAAATCGGTGACGTGATGAAACTTTAGAGGCGTCCCACACAGAGAACAGGTGCACATCGCCTTTACTACTTCATCGTGAGATATGTGCGTTACTGGTAAGCCTTTTTGTAGATCCATAATTCCTCCCAGGACATCCTGTCCATCACGAGGCTATTCGGTGTAGGGATGTCTCAACTTGAGACATTCCTATGAAAACTGGTCCAATTTACACTCTGCCCCGAAGACCTTTCTTTACACACGAGCTGCACTTGGTTAAATTCCGGGCACTATGGAAACATCCTCTTTTTACCGTTACTTAAATGACGTCTTGGGTATCGAATCGATAGTTACCCCTGCCGCTGAAAAGGGCCAAAACGTCCAGGTAGAGGGCGAGGGACCCGTGATGTTTTTAGGGGCCTCGGTCTTAAGCGATCCGCACGAAAAAGAGCTCCTTTCCAAAATGATTGTGGCCATGGGTTTGGATCCAGCCCGAGTCTATGTAGCAGAAGGCGAGCCAACTTCTTTTAAAGCGATTGCAAACTACAGTTTCAGGATGCTTGTTCTTCTGGGCTCCGAAGTCTGCCGAAATTTGACGGGCAATTCTTTTGAAGCTATTCGTGGTGAGCTGTTCACTTAAAACAACTGGCAAATTCTTGTCACCAATTACCCCAAATCGCTGCTTAAGAATTCCGACCTAAAAAAACAAT